>DAOLKH010000075.1:0-7329 GCA_035331685.1 Pseudomonadales bacterium | reverse complement strand
ACCGAACTCCTCGCGCTCGCACCGCTGCTGGTGACGGTGACGACCGCGGTCGCGGTGATGCTGTCGATCGCGTGGCGTCGCAACCACCTTCTGAGTGCGACGCTGACCGTGGTCGGGTTGAACATTGCCCTGCTGGTCACACTGATCACCCGCCACTCGCTGCCGCTCGAGATGCCGATCACCGCGCTGATGCAACACGACGGGCTGTCGCTGTTCGGCACCGCGACGGTGCTGATATCGACGCTCGGCTGTGCGACGCTGGCGCATGCCTACCTCGAGGGTCTGCAGGACAACCGCGACGAGCTGTACCTGATGCTGCTGATCGCCACCTGCGGGGCAATCGTGCTCGTCGGTGCGAACCACATGGCGACGTTCCTGATCGGTCTCGAGCTGATCTCGCTGCCGCTGTACGGCCTGATCGGCTACATCCATCGCGACCGCCGCTCACTGGAGGCTGCGATCAAGTACCTCGTGCTGTCCGCAGCCGCTTCGACCCTGCTGCTGTTCGGCATGGCGTTGATCTATGCGCAGACGGGCACGCTCGCATTCGCTGCGCTCGCACAATCCGTACATGCAGGCGAGCCACTGCTGGTTACCGGGCTTGCACTGATGCTCGCAGGCATCGCCTTCAAGCTCTCGCTGGCGCCATTCCACCTGTGGACTCCCGACGTCTATCACGGTGCTCCGGCGCCCGTCGGTGCCTTCCTCGCCACCGTGGCCAAGATCGCCGTGGTGCTGGTGCTGCTGCGCTGGTGGCAACAGCTGGGGCTGGGGCAGATGGCGTTGCCAACCGCACTGCTCAGCGGACTGGCCGTGCTGTCGATCCTCGCCGGCAACCTGCTGGCACTGTTCCAGGGCAACGTGAAGCGGCTGCTGGGTTATTCGTCGATCGCGCATTTCGGCTATGCACTGATCGCGATCGTCGCCGGCAGCACGCTCGGCGACGACGCCTTGCGCGTCTATCTGCTGACCTATATGGCAGCCGCACTCGGGGCCTTCGGTGCGCTCACCCTGCTGTCTTCACCGTACCGCGGTGACGATGCACAGGGGCTGGCGGATCTGCGCGGCCTGTTCTGGCAGCGCCCCTACCTGGCAGCGGTCATGACGGTTGCGATGCTCTCGCTCGCCGGCATTCCGCTCACCGCAGGCTTTGTCGCGAAGTTCTACGTCGCCGCCGCCGGTGTCGCTGGAAATCTGTGGGGTCTGGTGGCGGCACTGGTCACCGGCAGCGCGATAGGCATCTATTTCTACCTGCGCGTGGTGGTGACGATGTTCCTCGCCGTGCCGGGCCGGCGCCGTCTCGACGCCGAACGCAACTGGAGCGAACGCTCCGGCGGCATCATGACGGTGCTGCTGTCGCTGTTCACGCTGGCGGTGGGAATCTACCCGCAGCCGCTGCTCGATCTGCTGCCCTGAGAGAGACCGTCGCAAAAGTTTCTCGCGCATTGACGTGACCGGCGCGTGACGACACGCCTCGCAATGTTCTGCAACCGCCTCTATCGGAGAAGCCGGACTGCCGCAGCGAAACAGCAGCGAATCAGAACCGTCCGGTGATGTAGCCTTCGAGCTGTTCGATCGTGCTCTGCTGGCGCGAGATCATGTGCATGACCACATCGCCGATGGTCACGATACCGGCCAGCCCACCCTCATCGAGCACCGGCAGGTGGCGGATACGCCGCTCGGTCATCAGCCGCATGCACTCCTCGATCGAATGGCCGGGAGTCACCGTGATCAACGGTGACGACATCAGGTCGCGAACCAGCGTGACGTCGGCCTTGCGACCGCGGATGATGCCCTTGCGCGCATAGTCGCGCTCGGAAAAGATGCCGACCGGCCTTCCCCCTTCGACGACGACCAGCGCACCGATCTGGTACGTCGACAGCAGGGTGACCGCGGCGTAGACCGTCATCGACGCCTCGATCGTCTTCACGCCACGCGCCTTCTTCTCGAGGATGTGGTTCACGGTCGCCATGGCAAACCCCTCGCACGGAAACAGTCTGCGCAGCATCATCGCTGAACCGGCTCGCACATGACAAGACATGTCACCGCAGGTGTTACCGCAACGCTCGCTCAGCGCAGCAGTATCAGTTGCGGGCGTGCATCCGCCGCTGCCCACAGCAGCGCATTCTGCGCGAAGCGTCGGGCGAGTTCGGTGGCTTCGGCAAGACCCATGGCAGGAACCAGTACGCTCGCCTCACCGGGCCAGTCAGCGCCGGGATCACGACCGAAGCCCTCGATCCACGCGTAGCCACACCGCTCGATCGTTTTCTGCAGCCTGCGCGTGGCGCGCGCATTGCGCTCCGCTCCAACCAGCTCCCCGCGTGGGTTGCACGCGCTCAGATACGCTGCGCAGGCACAACCGCAACGCGCGTACAGCGCAGCCAGTGCGCGGCTGCGCTCGCCGACACGCAGCACGAACGGACGCTGTGCATGCACCTCGTACAGGCACTGCAGATAGGCGACGAGCGTGTTGCGGTCGAGCGTGCTCACTGGCTTCCCGTATCGGTTGCGTGCGGCCATGATAGACGGGTCCACAGAGACTGCTGCAAGAAGCCGGGACACGTGCAACGATGCCTTCATACCGGGAGGCGTGCACCGCAGGGAGGAACGACCATATGCACAATGACCTCTGCCGGCGACTCGGAATCGAACTGCCGATCTTTGCCTTCACGCATTGCCGCGACGTGGTCGCAGCGGTATCGCGCGCCGGGGGCATCGGCGTTCTTGGCGCTGCGGGCTTCACACCGGAGCAGCTTCGTCAGGAGCTCGACTGGATCGTGCAACGACTCGACGGCAAGCCGTTCGGCGTCGACGTGATCATGCCGAAGAAGTTCGAGGCCGGTGCGGTGCCGGACCTGCAGTCGATGATTCCCGCCACCCACAGACAGTGGGTCGAAAGCGTGCTGGCGCGCTACGGCATCGCGCCGCTGCCTGCGGACGGCAGCAGCGGCGGCACCGTGCACGGCGGCATCAGCGGCGAGCAGATCGGCTGGACGCACGAGATCTGCCGTGCCCTGCTGGAGGTGGCGTTCGCGTACCCGGGACTGAAGGTGCTGGTCAATGCACTCGGCACACCACCAGCGGACATCCTTGCCGAATGCCGGGAGCGCGGCATCCTGGTCGGCGCACTTGCGGGCAAGGTGGAGCATGCGCTCGCGCATCGTGACGGCGGCGTGGACTTCGTGATCGCCCAGGGTCATGAAGCAGGCGGCCACACCGGCGAAATCACGACGATGGTGCTGGTGCCGCAGGTGGTCGATGCCGTGGCACCGCTGCCGGTGCTCGCTGCCGGCGGCATCGCCAATGGCCGCCAGATTGCTGCCGCGATGGCACTCGGCGCCGCCGGCGTGTGGTGCGGCTCGGTCTGGCTCACGACGCCCGAATCCGAGGTAGGGCCGCTGCCAAAGCGCAAGCTCCTCGCAGCCGGCAGCGATCAGACCGTGCGTTCGCGGGTGATTTCCGGCAAGCCGGCGCGCATGCTGCGCTCGGCATGGACCGATGCGTGGGAAGCTGCGGACTGCCCGGGCTTCCTGCCACTGCCGTTACAGGGCATCCTGACGCAGGAGGCGCATCTGCGCATCGCACGCTCGAACAACGAGGAACTGGCCTTCTACCCGTGCGGCCAGACCATCGGGCTGTGTAACGACGAGCGCGACTGCCGCAGCGTGATCGCGGACATGGTGAGCGAGTACGTCGACACCGTGGAACGACTGGGACGCACCCTGGACACTGGTGATCTGGACTCTGCAGGAGAACGACGATGAGCGACATTCTGTACGAGAGACGTGGCGCCGTGGCGTGGATCACGATCAACCGCCCGCAGGCACGCAACACACTCAGCCCGGCGGCATTCGTCGGCCTTGCCGACGCGTGGCAGGAAGTGCGCAGCGACACCGGCGTGCGCGCAGCGGTACTGACCGGTGCCGGCGAGCGCGACTTCTGCTGCGGTGGCGATCTGGGCAGTCTGATCCCGCTGTGGAGCGGTGCCCGCAAGCCGCAGGACGCCATCGAGGAACGCCTGCTGGCCGACCCCGCGATCGGCGACAAGATGCTGCTGAAGGGCGAACCGCTGTACAAGCCGGTGGTCGCGGCGGTGAACGGTTACGCACTCGGTGGCGGCTGCGAACTGCTGCAGGCGACCGATGTGCGCGTAGCTGCCAGCAATGCACGGTTCGGGCTTCCCGAACCGAAGGTGGGAGTCGTTCCCGGCGGCGGATCGATGGTGCGCCTGGCACGCCAGTTGCCATACGCACACGCAATGCACCTGCTGCTGACCGGCGAGCCGATCGACGCCACCACCGCCCTCGCATGGGGGCTGGTCAGTGAAGTGGTGGCACCGCACGAGCTGCTGACACGCGCCGACGCGCTCGCCACCCGCATCGCCGCCAACGCACCACTCGCGCTCGCCGCGATCAAGCGCACCGTGCTCGAGAGCCATACCGAAGCATGGTACGAAGCCTTTACACGCGAGGCCGAGGAATCGGCGCGCATCATGATGACGCGTGATGCGCGCGAGGGTCCGCGCGCGTTCAAGGAAAGGCGTCAACCACAGTTCACCGGAGAGTAGCCGGCATGGCAGAGTCGGTATTCGAGCTCGCGTGTGCACGCGCACCCGAAGGGATAGAAATTGCCGCGGTGGCGGCAGCGGATCCGCGCCGCATTGCGTTGTGGTCGGAACGCGGCGAGATGACGTTTGCCGAACTGAACGCCGCCGCCAACCGCCTGGCACAACGCCTGCGTACGGCCGGACTCGAACGCGGTGACGCCGTCGCCCTGGTTTGCGGCAACCGCAACGAGTTCGCCGTGGTACGTTTCGCGACCCATCGCGCCGGCCTGCGCCTCACCCCGGTGAACTGGCACCTGACACCCGAGGAAATCCGCTACGTCGTCGAAAACTGCGAGGCTAAGGCGCTGTTTCTCGACACCCGGGTGGCCGACGCAGCCGCGGGCTGCGCTCGGATCGCGGCGCTGGCACTGCGCGTGAGCATCGGCGGCGAACTGCCGGGCTACACGCAATGGCACGAAGCGCTGGCGGGCATGGACGAGCGTGACATTGCCGACCCGGCGCTCGGCAACACGATGATGTACACCTCGGGCACCACCGGCCGCCCCAAGGGGGTTTACCGCGCGCTGCCCGATCCACGACACGCGGCGCATCTGCAGCAACTGCTGACCGCGGTATTCCAGTTCGACCCCATGAGCGGCGACGACCGCGCACTGGCAACCGGACCGCTGTATCACACCGGCCCGTTCGCACTGTGCTTCACGACACCGCTCACCGCCGGCATCGGCGTCGTCCTGATGGATCACTGGGATCCGGAGAAGATGCTGGCGCTGATCGAGCAGCACCGGATCACGCACACCTTCTGCGTACCCACGATGTTCAGCCGCCTGCTGCAACTGCCTGCAACGACGCGCCTGCGCCACGACCTCTCCAGTCTGCGTTTCGTGATCCACGGTGCCGCACCGTGCTCGATCGACACCAAGCAGCGCATGATGGACTGGTGGGGGCCGATCCTGTGGGAAATGTTCGCCGGCACCGAAGGTCAGGGAACGATCGTGAGCCCGCAGGAGTGGCTCGCCAGGCCGGGCACGGTGGGGCGGCCTGCACAGGGACAATTGCGCATCCTCGACGATGCCGGCAACGAGGTGCCACGCGGGCAGACCGGTACGATCTACCTGGTCAACCCCGGCGGCAGTGCATTCGAGTACTTCCGGGATCCGCAGAAAACCGCCTCGGCACTGCGCGAGGGCTACTTCACGGCGGGTGATATCGGTCATCTGGACGCAGACGGTTACCTGTTCCTGAACGGGCGCAGTGCGGAGGTCATCATCTCGGGCGGCGTGAACATCTACCCGCAGGAGATCGACGACGTGCTGGCGCAGCACCGCGCCGTGGCCGATGTCGCCTGTGTCGGCGTACCGAACGAGGATCTGGGCGAGGAGGTCAGGGCCGTGGTGGAGCTGCGTGCGGGCTTTGCCGGCGACGACGCCATGCGCCAATCGTTGCTGGATTTCTGCGCAGAGCGTCTCGCGAAGCAGAAATGGCCGCGCCGCATCGATTTCATCGTCACGCTGCCTCGTTCCCCTGCCGGCAAGGTACTGCGCAGCGCACTGCGCGAGGAGTACTGGGCCGGACGATCACGACAGATCTGAGCTGGCGGCAGGCAACGATGAGGAGCATTCCGGTCCTCGTGATCAACTGCGGCAGTTCCTCGCTGAAATACAGCGTCTACGACATGCGCGACGAGCGCCAACTGGGTGGCGGCCGGATCGAACGCATCGGCGAGGCCAGCGACGAAGGTGGCCCTCCCGATCACCGCAGCGCGCTCGCCACGGTGCTGGCCAGCATCGACGGGCGTGAAGCGATCGTCGCGGCCGGACACCGTGTGGTGCACGGCGGCGCGCATTTCCGCACATCGGTGCGCGTGGACGATGCTGCCCTCACCACGCTCGCGCAGCTCGACCACCTGGCCCCGCTGCACAATCCGGCGAACCGTCTCGGTATCGCGCTCGCGACGGAGTTGCTGCCGGGGCGCCCGCAGATCGCTGTGTTCGATACCGCGTTCCACGGTGATCTGCCTGCGGTGGCGCGCGAGTATGCGGTGCCGGCGGCGTGGCGCCAGCGCGGCGTGCGCCGCTACGGCTTCCATGGCACGTCGCATCGTCACGTCAGCCGTGAAGCGGCACGCCTGCTCGGCGTGCCGATCGAAGGGCTCGGCCTGATCACGCTGCACCTGGGCAACGGCTCGAGCGTCACGGCCGTCAGGGGTGGCGTATCGGTCGACACCTCGATGGGCATGACGCCACTGGAAGGACTCGTGATGGGTACCCGCGCCGGCGATCTGGACGCCGGGATACTGCTGCACATGTTGCGCACGGGCATCGATCCGCACGAACTCGAACGCGCACTGAGCCACGACTGCGGGCTGCGTGGCCTGTGTGGCAGCAACGACATGCGTGCAGTGCACGCGCTGGCCGCTGCCGGCAATGCCGACGCCGAACTCGCCGTGGCGATCTACTGTTACCGCGTGCGCAAGTACATCGGCGCCTATATGGCGGTGCTCGGGCGCGTCGACGCGCTGGTATTCACGGCCGGTATCGGCGAAAACGACGCCGGCATCCGCGCGCGCGTGCTTGCGGGGCTGGAGTGTTTCGGCATCGAACTCGACGCGATGCGCAACGCCGCCTGCAGCGGCTTGTGCACCGCCGGGTTGGCAAACGGGTTGTTGAACGGCTGTTGTTTGCCGCCAGCCACGGGCCGCCCCTTTTTCAGCGCAGCTGCAGCAGGGCTTCGTGGTGCCGTGCAAGCAGCGCCTCGAGGAGCGC
>DAOLKH010000074.1:0-7385 GCA_035331685.1 Pseudomonadales bacterium | reverse complement strand
ACGCGAGCACCCCCGCGTAAAGGAACAGCAGCACCAGCATCGAGGTGATCCGCGCATCCCACACCCACCAGGTGCCCCAGGTCGGCTTGCCCCAGATCGACCCGGTCACCAGCGCGAGGAAGGTCATCGCGGCGCCGATGCCGGCGCAGGACTTCAGCACCATGTCGGAAACCTTGATCTTCCAGATCAGGCTGACCGCCCCGGCGGCAGCCATCAGGTAATACCCCGCAAGGGATACGACGGCAGCCGGCACATGGATGTACATGATCCTGTAACTATTACCCTGACGGAAATCCGCCGGGGCGAAGGCGAGTCCCCAGACGGCACCCGTGAGCAGCAGCACGGCACAGGCCGCTCCCAGCCACGGCAGCCACGGCGTCGTGATCTGGTAACACCAGCGGGGAGAACCCAGTTTATGAATGAAGGACCACACGCGCGTCAGCAACCACCGCCTGTCGGAAGGAACCACGCGCCGGGCGCGAGGCCGCGGCAGTATATCCGATCCGCCCCACCGGCGCGCCGTCAGTGGTCGACGCTGATCCGCAGCGCCGCGGCCACCGCAAGCGGTGCCAGCGTCAGGGCCAGCAACGCCAGGGCACCGAGGATCGCCAGTTGTGGCAGGTAATCGGCGCCCATCGCCGCGGCATCGACCGCCGCCGTGCCGAACACGAGCACCGGCACGTAGAACGGCAGGATCAACAGCGCGAGCAGGATCCCTCCCTTGCGCAGCCCCACGGTCAGTGCCGCACCGATGCCGCCGACCAGCGACAGCGTCAGCGTACCTGCCAGCAGCGACAGCAGCAGCGCCGGCAGCGCTGCCGCCGGCATGTACAGCATCGCGGCCATCACCGGCGACAGCAGTGTGAGGGGCAGTCCGGTAACCAGCCAGTGCACGCCGATCTTCGCGATCGCGAGCAGGTACAGGGGGTCCGGACTGCGCAGCAACTGCTCCAGTGAACCGTCGTCGTGATCGGAGCGGAACACCATGTCGGTGGACAGCAGCGAGGCGAGCAGCGCCACCACCCAGAGCACCCCGGGTGCGATGCGCGCCAGATCGGTCGGCGTCGGGCCGATACCGAGCGGAAACAACGCGATCACGATCACGAAGAACACCAGCGGATTGGCGATCTCGCCGGGCCGGCGCAGCGCGATCAGCAGGTCGCGGCGCAGCGTGGCACGAAACGCCGACTCGATACGCTCCACCATTCAGTCCACCATCTGCTGCCCGAGCTCGAGCCGGCGCAAGCCCGCCACTGCCGCGAGTCGGTGATGCGTGGTCAGCAACACCGCACCGCCCTCTGCCGCGTGCGCCCCGATCAATGCTTCCAGCTCGGCGACGCCGGCGAGGTCGATCGCTGTGAACGGCTCGTCCAGTATCCACAGCGCAGCCGTACTGAGCAGCAGCCGCGCGAGCGCGATACGGCGCTTCTGCCCGGCAGAGAGCTTCTGCGCCGGCGTGTGCAGATAGCCGCCCAGCCCGAGCCGTACCAGCGCCGCCTCGGGTGACAAGGGGCGTGAGCGCCCCCACAGCGCAACGTGCCAGCGCAGGTTCTCGAGCGGCGTCAGTGCCGGGTTCACCGCAGCATCGTGCCCCAGGAACAGCGATGCGCCGAGATAATCGTAACGGCAACGCTCGATCGCGGTGCCACGCCAGCGCACCGCGCCGCTCACCCGCTGCGACAGGCCGGCGATCGCGCGCAGCATCGTCGTCTTGCCGCAACCGTTCGGCCCGGCCACCTGCAGCACCTCGCCGGCGCCAAGCGTGAAAGCCAGATCCTCGAACAGCAGCCGCCCGTCACGTTCGCAGCGCAGGTCGCTGACCTCGAGCAGGGCAACCGAGGCCTTGTCAGCCATGCGGGACTTCCAGGAGAACGGGATATGATCGGCAGCACGCTGGCACGGATGGCATCAACCACCCACGACCACGGCCGTTATACTCGTCGTCGATGTGGCGATTATATGTGATGCATCCACCCGGCTGGCAACGCGCATGGACATACCCTCCGCCCGCCTGATGCCACCCGGCATGCCGCGCGTCGAACCGCCGCAGGTCAGCGGCGCGCAGCCGAATGCAGCGCAGCCGCAGCCGCCGTCGACAGAGCCGCTGCTGAACGCACGAGTGATCACTGCGCGTCCTGCCAGCGGTGGCGGCTGGATCCTCGAACTCGCGCTCGACGGTGAAACCATCGATGCACGCAGCCCGCACCCGCTGCCCGGCGGTACGCGCCTGTTGCTGCAGCCACTGTCTGTCGGGCGTGTCCGTGTCGCACAGATTCTGCCCGCACAGGGCGGGGCCCAGTTGCTCACGCAGGCGCTGCGCAGCGCCCTGCCGCTGCAATTGCCGCTGCACGAAGCTCTCGCAACGCTGGCCGCCGCGGCCAGGGATCCCGGCCTGCCGCCACCGCTTGCAGAGCGTCTGCGCGAACTGCTGGCGCGTGCTCCATCCGCGCAGCGCCTCGCTTCCGCACAGGGGCTGCGCAGCGCGGTTCTCGACAGCGGTGGTTTCCTCGAGGCGCGCCTGCAACGGCTGGGACGGGCCGGCACGCGGACTGCCACAGACACCACGCTGCCACGTGACACCAGCCCCGGCCGCTCCGGCGACGCGAGGTCGGCCGGTGCGCCAAAGCAGACAAGCGCAATGCGCAGTGCAGGCGAACTGCTGGCATCGCTGCGTCGGGTGCTGGGCAGTTCCAGCGAGCTGGTGCGTCCGGCGGTGCCAACCGTGGCAGGCACATCGAGCCCGGTGCTGCCCGGCAGCAGGCAAGGCATCGCCAACGACCTGAAGGCAGGTCTGCTTGGCACCCTGGCCGAACTTACAAACACGGTCGACAGCCTGCAGCAGTCGGTGCCCGCATCGGCAAGGCCGCAAGCGCAGGCATCGAACACGCCGATTCTGTACGGACGGCAGCAGCCTCCGGGTGCCTCACCGTTGACATCCATGCCGGATGCAGAGACTCCGGGGGCAAGACCTGCGCGCCCGTCTCCCCATGCCGCGCCAGCTCCCGGAAGTGAAGCGACGCAGACCGCAAGGCTGATCGAGGAAATCCTGCTTGCCGTACGCGGTGCGCTGGCACGCACACGCGTGCACCAGATCGCAGCCCACCCCGACAACCCGCACCAGCCGGAAAATCCGCCGCTGCAGACGTGGAGCGTGGAACTCCCGATCACGCGCAGCGGCGGTTTCGATGCGCTGGAACTGCGCATCGAGGACCACGGCGCGGGCCGCGACACGGACGACACCCGGCAGCGCACATGGCAGGTGCAGCTGCGTCTGCAACTCGAAGAACTCGGCACGCTGCACGCGCGGCTGGTGCTGAACGGGGAGCGCCTGGCGACCACGCTGTGGCTGGCTGACCCGCAGGCGCTGGCGCGAGCGCGTGCCACACTCGCCGAGCTCGGCGACCTGCTGCGCGCCCAAGGCGTCGAGGTTACCCGCCTGGATTGCCTGGAGGGCGCTCCCGCGGTCACCCCGTCGGCAACGCGCCTGCTCGAGGTCAGGACCTGATGAGCACTCCGGAGCAGGGTGTGCGGCGCGCCATCGCGCTCGAATACGACGGTACGAACGCACCACGCATCAGCGCACTGGGCCATGACGCTCTCGCCGAGCAGATCATCGCGATCGCCCGTGAACACGGCGTGCCGATGCTGGAGAATGCGGAGCTCGCTGGCCTGCTCGCACAGCTCGATCCGGGCGACGAAATCCCCGCGACGCTCTACCGTTGCGTGGCACAGATCATCGCCTTTGCGTACCGGCTGCGTGGGCGTGTTCCACAAGGCTGGCAGCCCGACGACGAAACCGCCGGATCAGACGACGGCGCGTGGTTCGCCGAGCCGTGAACGGAGCAAGCGCGACAGGCGCTGCTCGGCATCCTCATCCGCCCCGCTGTCAGCGGAAGCGACGCGCGGAATCTCGCGCTTGCCGGGTCGCGTTCCGCCAGCCTCCATTGCCGCAAGCCGCTGGCGCAGCTCGCGCAGCTCCGACTCCAGCCCGGTGAGCTGGCGGCCGATCGCCACACTGGCGTTGGCGTAGGTGCGCAGCGACTCCTCGAGGTGCGTGCAACGCACACGCATCTGTCTGCGCAGACGGTGCGACACGCCCCAGCCGAACACTGCCGCCAGCACGATCCCCGCTGCAATCAGCAGCAGTTGCGCAGTTTCCATGATTCGCCTCCCCGTCAGCTGCCACGGACTGTCGGAAATCCGTCATTCCCGGGGCGCAATGCAAGTGTCTTGCCAGCAATCAGGAGCCCAGTCCTTGCGCGGGTTCCCGGCTCACCTCGACACCCAGACCGCGCAGCAGCGCCGCATAGGCGAGCACCCCGCGGCTTGCCGGTGCCAGCAACGAAGGGAAGGCGCCGCGCAGGCTGGCTTCGCGGAACACGTTGTCGAGCGGTACCACGGCATCGCCGACCCGATCGCCAAAGGTGCGCACCAGCGCACGCAGCCCCCTGGTGGCCGCCTCACTGCCGGCGTCGTACATCGTCGGGACCACGGTCCATTGCAGCTCGCGCCGGCGCGCCCGTGCCACCATGCCGAGCGTATGCGCCATGCGTTCGAGCCCCTTGATCGCGAGATAGTCGGTCTGCACCGGCAACACCAGTCGCTGGCTCGCCGCGAGCGCATTGATCAGCAACACGCCCAGCACCGGCGGCGTGTCGATCAGCACATGATCGAAGCGCGTGCCGAGCGCTGCCAGCGCACGCGCCAGACGCAGCCCCACCCCTTCTTCGGAGCGGAACTGACGCTCCACGGTGGCCAGCCCCGGCATGGCGGGCCAGAGCATCACGCCAGGCAACGCGCTTGGCAACAACCCTGCGGCAAGGGCCGCCACCGTCGGCGGTCGCGGTTCACGGAAGAGTTCGAAGGTTCCGCGCGTCAGGCGCACGCCGTCATGGCGAAAATAGGCCGTCAGCGAGCCCTGCGGATCGAGATCTATCATCAGCACACGCCGCCCCGCTTCGCCGAGCAGACCCGCACAGCAGACGACGGTGGTCGTCTTGCCGACGCCACCCTTCTGGTTCGCTACCGCCCATATCTCCAACCGGTTTTCCTCACGATCCGCGCCGCCCGTCACCCGCATCAGGGCGGGTTCGTGGCTGCAGGCCCGGTCACGGCCGTGTTCTGACCCGCAGCGCCGGTCGTGAGGATAGCGCCTTCGCCCCCCGACTGGCGAACCGGAGCCGCAGCATCGGATCCGCTGCCGGCATCTGCCGTCGGTGGCGGTACCGCAGCCGGATCGGACGCCTGCGGGCGAATGCGCGGCAACTCCGGGCGCAGCCGCGCATTGCGCGACAGCATCAACACCACACGCCGGTTATCGGCACGCCCTGCCTCGGTCGCGTTGCTTGCCACCGGCTGGAACTCGCCGTACCCGATCGCTGCCAGTCGCCCCGGCGCAATGCCGAATTCGGTGAACAGCTTGACGATGGTCGCCGCGCGTGCCGCCGACAGTTCCCAGTTCGAGGGAAACGTGCCGGTGGCGATCGGCCGGTCATCGGTAAAGCCCTCGACGCGGATCGGCAACGCGCTGTCACGCACCGCGTCGGCCAGTTGCTGCAGGATCGGGCGCGCGTGCGTGCCTATCGATGCCTCGCCGCTGGCGAACAGCAGGCTCGACTTGAGCTCGATTTCCAGCCACTCCTCGGTACCGTGTACCGACAGCTGACCGCTGGCGACCAGACCGGCGAACTCCTCCTCCACGCGCTGCGAAATGCGCCGGAACTCCTCGGGGAGTTGCGGCTCGGACGTGGTTGCACGCGGCCCCTGCTCCTCGCTGCGCCCGGACTCCGGCTGCTGCTCGGGTGCCTGCGTCGCATCGCTGACCACACCGGGCATCACCGCCGCAACCGGCTCACCGACCTGGATGGGAACGATGCTGGTCGGCGGTATGTTGAAAGCCTTCGTCATGGTCTGCGAGAGCACGCGGAACTTGCTCTCGTCACGATGCGACACCGAGTACATCACGATGAAGAATGCCAGCAGCAACGTGAGGAAATCCGCATACGACACCATCCAGCGCTCGTGGCTGACTGTGTCCTCGCGAATCACGCGTCGTGCCATGAGGTGAGTGTCCGGCTAGCCCAGGTAACCGGTCAGGCGCATCTCGATCGCCCGCGGATTTTCGCCATCGGCGATCGCGATGATGCCCTCGATGATCATCTCGCGGTACTGCGCTGCCTCGCGCACGCAACTGCGCAGCTTGCTCGCAATCGGCAGAAAAAACAGATTCGCCAGCGCCACCCCGTAGATCGTGGCCACGAAGGCCACCGCGATGCCAGGACCCACACGCCCCGGATCCTCGAGGTTGCCCATCACGTGAATCAGCCCGACCACCGCACCGATGATACCGATCGTCGGTGCGTAGCCACCCATGCTCTCGTAGAACTTCGCAGCATCCACATCGCGCTGCTCACGCAGCCACGACTCACCCTCCAGCACGGTACGGATCGTCTCGGGCTCGCTGCCGTCGACCAGCAACTGCAGGCCCTTGCGCGCGAATGCATCCTTCTCGAGTTCCGCCACCGTCTCCAGTCCCAGCAGCCCCTCGCGGCGTGCCGTCGTCGCCCAGCGCACCATCCGCGCCACACCGTCGGCGAAACGCTGGCGTGGCGGCATGAACACCCAGCGCAGCATCGTGAGCGCGCGTTGCAGGGCGTTCAGCGGCATCTGCAGCAGACCCGCGCCGACGGTACCACCGAACACCAGCACCGCAGCCGGCAAGTTCACCAGCGAGGACAGCTCGCCACCCTCGAGGAAATTGCCGCCGACCACCGCGAAGAAGCCCAGCGCGATTCCGGCCAGGCTCAGCACATCCATCCGGCCCGTGTCCCTCACCGGCGCCTTCATGTGGTGCTCCTTGCGAAACGCGCACGCAGGCGCTGCGTCGCCTGGCTCAGAATCTGGCTGACCCGCGACTCGCTCACTTCCAGCACCAGTCCGATCTCCTTCAGGTTCAGCTCCTCGTCGTAGTAGAGCGACAGCGCCAGGCGTTCGCGTTCGGGCAGTCGTTCGATCGCCGCAGCCACCGCGGCAGCCGTGCGTTCCCGCGCGACCTGCTCGGCCGGATCGTCGTCGGCCCCGACGGGCTGAACACGTTCTCCCTGCGCATCGTCCAGCAGTTCGTCGAGGCTGAACAGCCGGCAGCCGAGCGTGTCCTGCAGCAACCCGTGATACTCCTCGAGCCCGACTCCCAGCTCGCGCGCGATCGCCGCATCGCCGGCGTCGCCCCCGCTGCGTGCCTCGACCGCACGGATCGCCGTGGCCACCCGCCGCGCGTTGCGGTGCACCGAGCGCGGCGCCCAGTCGCCACGCCGGATTTCGTCGATCATCGCGCCGCGTATGCGAATGCCCGCAAAGGTCTCGAAACTCGCACCGCGCCCGGCCTC
>DAOLKH010000073.1:0-7471 GCA_035331685.1 Pseudomonadales bacterium | reverse complement strand
CTTGCCGATCGCGAGGAAAGCCTGCAGATCGAGGCTGGCACCGTACATGTTCGCCGCAAACAGCGAGGTATCCACCTGTTGCCCTTCACCGGTGGCCTGGCGGTGTACCAGTGCCGTCATGATCCCGAAGGCGAGCAGCACGGCCGAGTGCATCGCACCGGCACCGGTATAGACCGGCGGTTTCCCGGGCTGCTGCACGATCGGCATCATGCCGGTACGCGCTGCTGCCAGCTCGTCGATCGGCGGCAGATCACGGTCCTTGCCACGCGGACCAAAACCGGAAATCCGCGCCACGATGATGTCAGCACGTCGTGCCGAAGCGCTGGCGTAGTCGAGACCCACCGCCTCGAGTTCTGCCAACGGCCAGTCGGTCAGGATCACGTCACAGCGCGCGGCAATGTCGTCGAGCACTTCACGACCGCGTTCACCATGCACGTCGATGCGCACGCTCTGCTTGTTGCGGTGAATCAGATCGGCTTCGTGGTTCCACGCCCCCGGCCGTGGTGAATCCGCCGTACGCGGTGCCGTATCCGCCTCACCGAGCGTCTCGAGGCGGATCACACGCGCACCGAAATCCGCGAGGAACGCCGCTGACATCGACGACGCGAAGTTTCGCGTCAGATCCAGCACCACGATATCGTCCAGCGCACCACTCATCTTCGTCGCCCATCCATCGCGTTCTTTTCCCGATTGCGTATCCTAATGCTGCGACGCCACGCGGACGTTCTGCCAGCGCGTCAATTCCGGCCTGGAAAGTCGCAAATCCGGACAGTCCGAACGGTCACCGCAACACGCCGGAATACCTCGATGCCACGCGCCGCATCATAAACGAGCCCACGGAGAATGTAATGGACGATGCGATCCTCACCCTGCAGGAACTGCCCTCACTGCTCGCCGACCCCGAACGTCGCGAACGGTTTTCACCGCTGACCGAACAGCCGTTCCTGCTCTTCGACGCCGCTGCCGGCACACCACCGGCAGACGTCGGCACGCTTGCCGCACTCGGTGAGCTGGCCTGCCCGGTGATCGCGATACTGCCTTCCGATGCACCAGTGCACAGTACCGCTGTAGCCGCACTGGCGGACGTGGTGGTGGAATCGGCACGCGACGCTCAAACGCTGATCCGCAACATCCGCACACATCCGCGCGCGGCGATGGTGCTGGTGCAGGTGCTGCGCCACAACGCACGCGCGACGATCGCGGACGGCCTGCTCGCCGAATCACTGGCCTTCGCCACGCTGCAGGGGGGCGCGGAATACCATGCGTTCCTCGCCAGGCGCGGCACCGCACCCAAGGTCGCGGTGGACGCCGAGCCACCGGTGCTGCTGGCCCGCACGAACGACGTGCTCGAGATCACGCTGAACCGCCCTGCCGCACGCAACGCGTTCTCGACCGCGATGCGCGACGGGCTGGTCGCGGCACTGCATCTGCTGGCCAGCGACCCCACGCTGCAGCGTGCGCGCATCCGCGGCGCGGGAGCGTGCTTCTGCAGCGGAGGTGATCTCGAGGAATTCGGGCTCGCAGGCGACCTTCCTGCCGCTCACGCAATCCGCTCGACACGCAACGCGGGCCGGCTGATCGCCGAACTGGCGCCGCGTGTCGAGTGTCACGTGCATCGCGCCTGCATCGGTTCCGGCATCGAGCTGCCGGCCTTTGCCGGATGCATCGTCGCCACACCGGACACCCTGTTCCAGTTGCCGGAAATCTCGCTGGGTCTGATTCCCGGTGCCGGCGGCACGGTCAGCATCACGCGGCGCATCGGCCGTCAGCGCACCGCCTGGCTGGCGCTGTCGGCACGGCGCATCGATGCGCCGACGGCACTCGAATGGGGACTGATCGACGCGATCGGGGAAGGCTGAGCGCCTCCGACCTCAGCCCACTGCCCTGGACAGGTCTTCCTTCACGACGCGGCGCAGCAGCTTGCCGGTTTCGTTGTACGGCAGCGTCGGCCAGAACTGGATCAGTTGCGGCACCCGCGATGAACGCAGGTGCTGCTTGACCCACTCCTGCAGTTCGGCAACCTCTGCCTGGCGCCCAGGCTTCAGCACCACCGCGGCGGCCACACCTTCGCCCCACTGCTCGTCCGGCACACCGACCACCGCTGCGTCGGCGACCGCTGCATGTTCGAGCAGCACGTCCTCGATTTCGCCGGGCGACATGTTTTCACCACCGCGCACGATCACGTCGTCGGCACGGCCTTCGAGAAACAGATAGCCGTCGGCGTCCATGCTGCCGGCGTCGCGCGTCGGGAACCAGCCGTCCTTGTCGAGCACGCTGCCACGACCCGCGTATTCACCCGAGACCTGCTCGCCACGCACGTAGATCTCGCCGCGCTCTCCCGCCCCGAGCACCTTGCCTTCGTCGCAACGGATCTGGATCTCGACGCCGGGCAGACCACGCCCGACCGACACCAACCGGCGCCGCACGGCGGGGTCATCACTGGCAACCGCATCGCGGTGATCCTGCGGGCCGAGCACCGCGATCGTCGAACTCGTCTCGGTCAGTCCGTAGGCGTTCGTGAAGTCGGTGTCGGGAAACAGTTTCATCGCGCGCTCGATCACCGACAGCGGCATCTTGCCACCACCGTAGGAGAGCGCTCGCAGATCCGGCAGATTGGCCGACTCGGCGCCTTCGAGTGCCTCGACGATACGCGCGAGCATCGTAGGCACCACGAAGGCGTTGCTCACGTGGTAGCGTCGTGCCTGCTCCAGCCAGACCTCGGCCGTGAAGTTCGGCAACTGCACCACGCGCCGGCCCGCGTAGGTCGAACTCAGCACCGAGGCGATTCCCGCCACGTGATACGGCGGTACGCACACCAGGATGCCGTCGTCCTCGTCGGCAGAGCAGAACTCCACGGAACTCAGGATGTACGACACCAGATGCTTCTGGCGCAGGATCGCTGCCTTCGGTACGCCCGTGGTGCCGCTCGTGAACAACAGCACGCCGACATCCTCGGCGTCCATCGACCATTCGGCTGCAGCCTCACCGTCAGCGCGCGCCTCGGCGAGAAACTCGTCACGCGACTTCACGCTCAGCCCTTCGCGTCCCGCGTAGGTGGCGACGCGCTCGGGGCTGGTGACCAGCACGCAGGGCTTCACGCGCTCGAGCAGCGCATCGATCTCGGGTGCCGTCAAGCGGTAGTTGATCGGGACATACGGAACCCCGGCCCACGAACCTGCATACAGTCCGAGCGGACACGCCAGCGAATTCTCGTCGAGCATCGCGAGGTGCCTGGTCCCGCTGGCCCGCAGCATGGCGGCGATGCGACCGGCAGCATCGAACAGCGACTGATACGTGAACGAGTCATCTCCATTGACGAAGGCGGTGCGCTCGCCAAAGCCCTGCGCCGCCATCTCAAGCAACATCATCGTATTCATCGCGAATTCACCACTCCCTCAGACGGAATCACGCACGCCACGCGCAGAACGGATCATCGACCACACCCGATGCGGAGAGGCCGGTGTCTCGCGCATCTGTACCCCGAGTGGCTCCAGCGCATCGTTGATCGCCAGCAGCACGGCCGCAGGGGTCGTATGAATCGCTCCTTCGCCACAACCCTTGGCGCCGAGCGGGGTGAACGGCGACGGTGTCTCGAGCGAGGTCTTCTGCGTCATCGGCACCTCGTTGATCGTGGGCACCAGATAATCCATGTAGGTCGACACCAGTGGCTGCCCATCGTCGCTGTAGACGTACTGCTCGAGCAGCGCCGCACCCACGCCCTGCGCCACCCCGCCCTGGAGCTGGCCTTCCACGTTCGCCGGATTGAGCCGCATGCCGCAATCATCGGCAATCACGTATTTCAGGATCGCGGTCTTGCCGGTATCCGCGTCGACTTCGACCATCACCACGTGACAGCAGTTTGCAGCCGTCAGGTAACTCTTGCAGCGCCCGTTCTCGTCGGGCATGGTGCGTCCCGGTGCCGTCCAGACGCTGGTTGCCGAGGCATTCGGCTCCATGCCCTCGGGCAGCAGATCGCTGCGCGCGAGCATCGCCCCGACCACCTGCGCCAGCGGGATCTGCGCGTGCGGCGTGGCACGTACGCTCGGCACGCCGCCCATGTACATATCGCCGATCGGACTCTCGGCCGGTGTCTCGCGCACCCGCAGCATGCCGTCCATCAGTTCGACCTGCTCGTAAGGGACCTGCAACAGTACCGAGGCTGCGCGGCAGAGCTTCTCGGTGATCTGCTGGCACGCCCCGAGTATGGCGCCGGTGATTGCCACTCCGAGACGGCTGCCACCCTGCCCGAAATGTGGTGGTGCGTTGTCGGTGTCGGCGTACACCACGCGTACCGCGCTCATCTCGACGCCGAACCAGTCGGCAAGCAACTGCGCCGCCACCGTGTACTGACCCTGGCCCTGCAGGTTGAAGCCCACACGGGCCGTGACCTCGCCGAGCAGGTTGATGCCGATCGACACGCCCTCGGGAACGCCTACACCGGGGACGCCGACGGTCGCGTAGGCGTTCCAGTCAAACACGCCCGGCTCGATGGTGCTCACCACGCTGATGCCGACGTGGCGACCCTCGGCCCGTGCACGCTGCTGCAACGCACGCATTTCAGCGTAACCGGCCAGCGCGAGCGCCTTGTCGAGCGTTTCCTCGTATCTGCCGCTGTCGTACTCGTTGCCGCTCGGAATCGTGTACGGGAACTGCTCGGGGCGGACGTAGTTGCGACGGCGGAATTCGGCCGGGTCGATGCCCAGCTCGCGCGCCGCCAGATCCATCATCGATTCGAGCACCAGATTGTGCGGAGGCGGGCCGTAGCCGCGATACGGATACGAAGGCGCCCGGTTGCTGCACACCACCTTGAAGTCGTACTCGGCTGCCTCGATGCGATAGCAACCGGTGAACGCCGCGATCGGCTTGGCGACCGAAATCGTGCCGTAACCCTCCGCGCCTGCGCCCTGGTCGTCGAGCAAGCGGACACGCAACCCGGTCACGATGCCCTCGGCATTCACGGCCAGCCACGCCTCGTAGTAGCGGTCCCACGACTGGCCGCCGCCGGCAAGCAGGTATTCCATGCGGTCTTCGATGTACTTCACCGGCCTGCCGGCTGCCTTGCGCGAAAGCAGGGCGGCGATATCGGTGCCACGCGGTCCGCCCTTGCCGCCGAAGCCGCCGCCTTGCGGATGGCTCACGACGTTGATCCGGTTCGCCGGCAGGCGCAGCGTGTGCGCTCGCCCAAGCCCCATGAAGCTCGGCGTCTGGTACGAACCATGACAGGTCAGGCGATCCTCGATCAGATCCCACTGACACACGCAGCCGAAGGTTTCGGTCGGGTTGGCGCCGACACGATTCCAGCGGAATTTCGCGTTGAACACGCGATCGGCACTGGCGAACACACCTGCAACGTCACCCCATACGAAGTCGCGTTCGATGATCACGTTGCTGCCGTTTTCCTCGAACAGCAACGCTGCCGAAGCTTCGAGTGCCGCGTGCGCATCGGGAACCGACGGCAGCAGCTCGTATTCGACATCGATCAGCTCGCAGGCGTCTTCGGCGATGTAGCGACTGCTTGCTGCTACTGCCGCGACCGGCTCGCCGACGAAACGAGCCTTGCCGACGGCAAGACTGTATGGGCCCCAGCCTTCGGGAGCGGTGCCCATCGGGTTGCACCAGCGCTGCATGTCCTCGCCGGTCAGCACCGCAGCCACGCCGGCGAGCGCCTCGGCGCGACTGGTGTCGATACGCACGATGCGCGCATGCGGATGCGGGCTGCGCAGGATCGCGCAGTGCAGCATGTCGGGAAGCGTGAAATTGTCGATGAACTGCGCGTGTCCGGTGACCAGCGAACGGTCCTCGATGCGCTCGACCTCGCGGCCGATGAAGCGTCGCTTGCTGGTCGGCAACGCGTCGAATGATGTCGGGATGGCTGTCGTCATGGCGCGTGTCTCCTGCGAGTCCGGGATCAGCCGTTCTGACCGGCGCGCATCTTCTGCGCCGCGAGATGCACCGACTCCAGGATGCTCTGGTAACCCGTGCAACGACAGATGTTGCCGCCTATCGCCTCGCGGATCTGTTCGTCACTCGGCTCCGTGGTGGTCTCCAGCAGTTCGACCGTGCTCATCAGGAAGCCCGGCGTGCAGAAGCCGCACTGCAGCCCGTGCTTTTCGATGAATGCCTGTTGTACCGGATGCAGGCCCTCGGCCCCGGCAAGACCCTCGACGGTACGCAACTCCGCACCGTCTGCCTGCACCGCAAGCATCAGGCAACTGCGCACCGCCTCACCGTTCCTGATGATCGTGCACGCACCGCAGACCCCGTGTTCACAGCCGACGTGAGTGCCGGTCAAGCCCAGTTCGTGGCGCAGGAAATCGACCAGCGTCATGCGCGGCTCGACTTCCCGCTCGTACTCGCGTCCGTTCACCGTCAGACGAACCCGCTGCAGTTGCGCCATGGTGCGATATCTCCGTTGCGTATTTTGCCGCCAATCAGCCGCGTGCGCGTGACTGCGCCTCTGCAAGCCCGCGTGCCACCACCACCGACACCAGATGGCGGCGGAAGTCAGCCGATGCGTGTACGTCGGCGATCGGTTCCTCGACCTCGGCAGCTCCGGCCAGACCGGCCTCGCGATACAGTGCCTCGGCCGGTGTCTGTCCTCGCAGCACCTGCTCTGCCGTCGCGAGGCGCGTCGCTGTCGCATTGACGCCGAACACGACGACACGCGAATCTGCGATCCGCCCGCCCGAGAGCGACAGCAGCACCGCCGCGCCAGCCAGTGCAAAATCGCCCTTGCGGCGCGAAATCTCGTGGAACGACCAGCCGGTGCCCGGCGCGAGCACCGGCATGCGCACTTCGGTCAGGATCTCGGTCGACGCCAGATCGGTGGTCAGGTAGGTCACGAAGAAGTCACGCGCTGTGATCACGCGCTCGCCGGCCGGTCCCACCGCCTTCATCTGCATGTCGAGCGCGATGGCGGCGGCGGGATATTCGGCTGCCGGATCGGCGTTCGCAAAGGAGCCGCCCACGGTGCCCTGACTGCGGATCGGCAGGTGCCCGACGCTCATCGTCGCATCGTGGAACAACGGCTGCCGTTCGCGGATCAGCGCCGATTCCTCGGCCGCACGCTTGCTGGTCATCGCTCCGATCGCGATCGTTCCACCCTCGTCACGGATGTAGTCGAGTGCGGAGAGCTTGCGCAGGTCGACCAGCACTTCCGGTCGCGCGACGCGCAGGCTCAGCATCGGCATCAGGCTCTGCCCGCCCGCCAGGATCTTGGCCTCGACACCTTCGTCGTCGAATCTGGCGAGCAGAGCGACTGCTTCGGCCAGTGAGTCGGGTGCGTAATAATCAAACGGTGCCGGCTTCATCGCGATTACCCACTGATGGCTGTGACGGCGCAACTGAAGCCGGCATTCTAAGTGCATGCCCCTGTCGTCCACCACCTCCCACGCATCAAATCAGGACGATGGAGTCTCATATCCGGACAACCCACCGCAACACGCCGACGCCTGGTTCCCTTTGCCCGGCC
>DAOLKH010000072.1:0-7472 GCA_035331685.1 Pseudomonadales bacterium | reverse complement strand
CTACCTCGAGACCGAGGCGGCACAGAAACTCGCTGCACTGGAGCCGCATGCGGTGTGGCTGCCCTCGATATGGCCCGAAACGTACAGCTATACGCTGTCGCTTGCACTCGAAGCCGGGTATCCGGTATTTGCCTTCGATATCGGCGCGATCGCGCGCCGGCTGCGCGATGCGGGGCGAAGTGACACCCTGATGCCGTTGGTGCTGCAGGACGACCCGGGCACGATCAACGCACGCTTTCTCGAGTTCAGGGCCGGCCGTCGCACGCTCGAAGCGATGAGGTCGATGTGAGCCACGCTGTGCCGTTGCTGTTCCTGCACATCGGAATCAACAAGACGGGTTCCAGCGCGATCCAGCGTTTTCTGGCGGAAAACGCCCGCATGTTGCTTCGCCATGGTGTGCTGTATCCCCGTGCCGGTCGGCACGAAAATGCGCATTATCTGCTCAGTCGTGCGCTCGGTTTCGGTCCTGCGGAGAGGAGCCACGACGTTGCCGAAGTCGCTTCTGCCCGCACCATCGAACGCTTGCGCGTACGGCTCGAGACCGAGGCTCGCCGCCATCCGGCAGCACGGGTCGTGCTCAGCTCGGAGCAGTTCGTGCGTCCGCTCGATCCGTGGCCGGTGCGCGGGTTCCTTGCCGCATTCGACTGCCGGATCGTCGTCTACCTGCGCCGCCATGACCATTGGTGGGCGTCGGCGTACGGCCAGGCATTGAAGACGGTGGCTCATCCACCCTGGGGCATGGGCCCCGAGGCATACA
Organism: Pseudomonadales bacterium; assembly: GCA_035331685.1. Lineage (GTDB taxonomy): Bacteria > Pseudomonadota > Gammaproteobacteria > Pseudomonadales > UBA5518 > UBA5518. The sequence goes on along the minus strand of DAOLKH010000072.1, from coordinate 6,715 downwards.
TTGCGTGGTCGCAGGAGCGCCACCCCGGTCAGCGGCGCTATCGACCGCTGCTCGAACGCTGGTGCGGCGTTTTCGGCGGGGAAAACATCATCGTGCGACCGTACGAACCGATGCAGAACCCCGACGGCGTGGTGGCGGACTTCCTGCACACGATCGGAGTGCCTGGGCTGGCAGTGCAGGCGAGCACCGCTGTCGATCGTGTCAATGCCTCGCTCGATGCCGGTACGCTCGCGCTGCTCGAGATCGTGCAGCGTTCCGGGCTGGACGCGCGCATTCAGCGGCGCCTGCGGCGCCGGTTGGTGGATACCGCGATCCCTGCTGCCGACACCCGGATTCTGCCGCCGGCGCTGCGCTGTGAACTGCTGGAGGAGAACCGTGCCGACTACGCATGGATCGCGCACGAATTCCTGCAGCGAGACGACGGTCGCCTGTTCCTGGAGCCGGAGCCGGCACTGGATGAGGAGTGGGACGCCGTGAGCGTGCCGGATGACGATCCGAGCCTGTTGCCTCGCTTGTTGCACTGGCTGGAGACCGCCTGATGAGTACAGCGTCAGGCGCCGGCCTGCCGGCGGGAGCTTCTGCGCTGGCTGGAAATACGGTGCTTCACGTCGGCATGTCGAAGTGTGGCAGCAGCGCGCTGCAGGCCGTACTGTCATTCAATCCAGAACTCGGACGCGGTGCATCTGCGGCGCCGGTGCGCTACGTGGTACTGCAGAAGAACGGCGCACTGGCGACCGGTGAGCGCATTACCGCCTACGCACAGCGGGTTCCCAGCGGGTATGCGCTCTCCGCGCGTGCCAGTGACATGGCGAAGATGGGTTTGGCGCGCGTCGCGTTGCTGCGCCGCGAGCTTGCCTCGGCGCGCCGCGATGGTGCCCGGTTGATCCTGTCGAACGAGGGCTGGGCTCACGAGCACGAGGAGTTCCGCACTGGACGCTTGCTTGAACGCCTCGACCTCGACTGTTCGGTACTGATCTACGTGCGACCCCAGGTCGAGTGGTGCAATGCCGCCTGGTGGCAGTGGGGTGCGTGGACCGGTCTCGATCTGCCGGCCTGGATCGAAATCCAGCGCGAGCGTATCCAGTGGAATCGTGTCGTCGATGCATGGCGCAGCGTGCCGGGAGTGCGCGAGGTGCAGGTGCGTTTGTTGCCGCCGGCAATCGTCACCGACTTCTGTGAAATGCTGGGTGTTGCTTCGCCCGGAAACGTGATCGTCAATCGCAGCCTGCCCAGTGCGGTGCTGCGGTTGTTTCAGCGGCAGCGGAGCCTGCGTCCAGGTCCTCACGATTCGGGCATCGAGTTTGCGATAGCGCGCCATATCGAACTGCCGAACGCGGGAACGCCCTGGGTGATGCCGGCGGACATGATCGAAGAGGTGATCGACACGTGCCGTGAGGGAAATCGGCAATTGCTCGAACAGCTGGATCCGGTTCAGCAAGAGCAGATGCGGGCGAATCCTGCGTGGTGGGATGCCGCGCATGTGGCGGAGCGCCCGCGATTGCCGTGGCAGGTACAGCCGCCGTCGGCTCAGGACGCGGAAGATCTGGCGGTGCGTACACTGGGTGCGCTGCAACGGCTCGATGAGCGCTGCCGGACACTCGAGCACGAGCTCCTGTGTGAGCGTAGCCGTCCGTGGTGGCAGCGTTGGCTCGGACTTGCTGCTCGCGACGCGACGGGGCAGGACGGCTCTGATGCGCCACCGCTTGGCTAGACCATTGCTGTTGCTGCCACGCACCAGACCCCACGTACGGTCAGCTCTGGGCACTGGACCGCTGGTGGTGCTGTCACCGGGTCGGATACCGACGACCGATTTCTATTTGATGCAGAATCTTGCGGCGCGGTACCCACAGCGGGAACTGCAGGTGGTGGATACGCGCCGCAGTGATCCGGGTCGCACGTTCCCGGTACAGGCCGCGGCAGTATTCATCGTGCGCTACGCGCCGCTCGCGTGGCTGCGCTGGCTGCGGGTCGAGCGCGCGCGTTGCGGGCGTGTGGTGTATCTGCTCGACGACGATATTCCGGCGGTATTGCACGCGTCGGAGCTGCCGCTCGGCTACCGCCTGCGTACCTGGTGGCGTCACCTGCGGGGCAGGAAGCTGCTTGCGGAATTGTGTGATTCGGTCTGGGTGTCGACGCCCGAGCTGGCGCGTCGCTATGCAGACTCGTGCCCGGAACTGTGCGAGCCGTACGATGTGCCTGCGCCGGTGAAAATGCAGGGCAGCGAAGCGGAACTCCCGGCACAGGCCAGCTACTGCTATCACGGCACGCGTGCCCACCGGCGCGAGATCGAATGGTTGCTGCCGGTGGTGCGTGAGGTGCAGGCTGCGTGTCCCGAGGCTCGCTTTGAAATCTTCGGCGACTGGCGTGTGCGCCGTCTGTACCGTGACATTCCGCGCGTGAGCGTACGCGCGCCGATGACGTGGCCGGAATATCTCGCTTATTCTTCGACGGTTCGTCACCAACTCGGTCTCGCTCCATGCCTCGACACGCCGTTCAACCGGGCGCGTTCGCACGTGAAACTGTTCGACATCACGCGCTTCGGTGCGGCCGGCATCTATTCCGATGCCGAACCGTATGCGCGGCGGATCCGCAACGGCGAAACCGGTTGGCTGTGTCCGAACCGCCAGCAGGACTGGGTGTGGATGATCGTTCGTGCGCTGCGCGATCCGCAGGAGTGTGGTGCCGTGCATGCACGCGCGCTGCATGCGTGTCGCCACGAGCGTGGTGCGTTCCCTGCGTTGTGATGGCAGGTATCGGCGTCACGCCGTGTCGTGATGCAGCCCCAGAGCCTGCCACGCTCCGCACCGAACCGGGCTCGGGATTTTCATGATGCAGCACCATGCCTGCTACGCGGTGCTCTCGCCGGGCATCTGGCGTATCCCATGGCTGCACGAACTGCTGGGCGCCGAGCTGGAGTTCTGCACCGGACTGCGCGCGCCGCGCCGTGCCAGTGCGGTGCTGGGCTGGGGGCAACGGCGTTCCACGCGACGCTCGCGTGCGTTTGCAAAGCGTCATGGGCTGCCGTTCGTAGCGCTGGAAGACGGCTTCCTGCGCTCGCTCGGGCTGGGGCGTGACGATCCGCCACTGTCGTTGCTGATCGACGATGAAGGGATCCATTACGACGCACGAAATCCGTCGCGGCTCGATCGTCTGCTTGCGGTCACGCTGGATGCCGGACAGGTGGAACGTGCACTGGAGCTCGTTGCGACGTGGCGGCGCGAACGCGTCTCGAAATACAACCACCAGCGCGATCCTGAAGACGGCGTGTTGCCCGGGCGTTTCGTGCTCGCGGTGGACCAGACCCATGGTGATGCCTCGGTCGCCGGCGCGCTTGCCGACCGGCAGAGTTTCACGCGCATGCTGCGGGCGGCGCTCGACGAAAACCCGGAATGCACGGTCGTGATGAAGACCCATCCCGATGTGTTTGCCGGCAAGGCTCGTGGCTGGATCGATACGGCTGGGCTCGACCCGCGTGTGCTGGTGCTGGCGCAGGACGTGCACCCTGCAGCGTTGCTCGAGCGTGCCGAGGCGGTTTACGTGGTCAGCTCGCAGCTCGGCTTCGAGGCACTGCTGCACGGCGTACCGGTGCACACCTTCGGCATGCCCTTCTACGCCGGGCGAGGGTTGACCCGCGATGCCTTGCCGGCACCGGCGTGGCGCCAGCCGGTGACGTTGGCGCAACTGGTACATGCGGCGCTGGTTGCGTATCCGCGCTATCGCGACCCTGAAAGCGGTGCAGCTTGCGAAGTCGAGACGGTGCTTGGGCACCTCGGGCTGCAGCGGCGCATGCGCGCACGCTTTGCACCGCAGGCCTGCGCGGCGGGCTTCTCGCCGTGGAAGCGCCCGCTGGTCCGGCGTTTTGCCCAGGGGACCACACTGCGTTTCGTGCGTAGCGTGGACGCCGCACCGCAGGGCGCACAACTGCTGGTCTGGGGCAGGGCTGGTCCTGCGTCAACGGCAAGCCGCGAGGTCGTGCGGCTCGAGGACGGGTTCCTGCGTTCGGTCGGACTCGGTGCCGATCTGGTCACACCGCTGTCGTGGGTGATGGATCGCAGTGGACTCTACTACGACGCCGCTGGCAGCAACGATCTGGAAAAACTGCTGCAACACGGCGAGTTCGACGCCGGCCTGCGTGCGCGTGCCGCGGCGCTGCGCGAGCGCATCGTGGCCGCGCGACTCAGCAAGTACAACCTCGGTGGCAGTGGCTGGCAGCGGCCACCAGGCAGGAAGCAGGTGGTCATGGTGCCGGGGCAGGTGGAGACCGATGCGGCAGTCGCGCTTGCTGCCCCGGGGATTCGCAGCAACCTCGAACTGCTGCGTGCCGTACGGGCGATGCGCCCCGATGCCTGGGTCGTCTACAAGCCGCACCCGGACGTGGTGGCCGGGTTGCGTACTGGTGGAGCTGCAGCGGAGCAGCTGTTGCCGCTGTGCAACGAGATTGTCGTGGACTGCGCGATTGCATCGTTGCTGGAGGCGGTGGACGAGGTGCACGTGCTGAGTTCGCTGGCGGGTTTCGAGGCGCTGCTGCGCCAGCGCCCGGTGGTCTGCCACGGGCAGCCGTTCTACGCCGGATGGGGACTGACACAGGATCTGATCCCGCTGGCTCGCCGCAGCCGCCAGCTCGTTCTGGACGAACTGGTGGCGGGTGTGTTGCTGCTCTATCCGAGCTATGTGAGCCGGCGCAGCGGGCGTTTCACGACCGCCGAGCGGGCGCTGGACGAGCTGATCGAGTGGCGTGACCACGTTGACCACATGCCTCGTGGGGGGGTGCTGCGCCCGTTGCTGCGCCTGCGCGCCCGGCTGCTCGGACTGTGAGTTATGCCCGCAGTCAATACTTGCGGTTCGGGGGTGGATAGCGAGTAAAATCGGCGCCTTCTGGATGATGTGTCGGGGTTTCAGGAACCCGGGCCATAGGCCTGCAACAGGCCAGGGAACAGGGGGCGCAATGATTGCAGGCGGACTGGATGCCCTGAGTGGCAAGCGGGTGTTGCTGCTGCAGTCTCCGGTCGGCCCCTTCTTCCGCCGCCTGGCACAGGACCTGCGTTGGGTCGGCGCGCAGGTCTGCAAGGTCAATTTCAACGGCGGCGACCTGCTTTTCTACCCGTCCGGCGCAGTCAACTTCCGCGGTGAGCCGCACGAATGGTCCGGGTTCCTTGATCGCCTGATCGACGAACGCAGGATCGACGTGGTGCTGATGTTCGGCGATTGCCGGCCGATTCATCGTGTCGCGCGCGAGATTGCCAGCGCTCGCGGCATCGAGATCGGGGTATTCGAGGAAGGCTACATCCGGCCGAACTTCATCACGTTCGAGCGCTTCGGCGTCAACGGGCACTCGCAACTGCCACGCTCGCCACTGTTCTACCGCAATCGTGACGTCGGGGATCCTCTCCCGTCGAAGCGGGTGGAGGGCACGTTCGCGAACGCCGCCATGTGGGCGACGCTGTACTACATGGCAAGTGCCCTGTTCTGGCCGTGGTTCAGGCGTTATCGCCACCATCGTCGGCTGAGTCTGCTCGAGGCGCTGCCATGGTTGCGCAGTGGCTGGCGCAGGCGGTGGTACGCGTGGCGCGAGCGCAGAATGCAGCCGCGCCTTGCCGGAGAGCTGTCGGGACGCTTCTTTCTGGTGCCGTTGCAGGTGCACAACGACGCGCAGATTCACGCGCATTCGGATTTCGATTCGGTAGAGAAGTTCATCGCTCATGTGGTGCGTTCGTTTGCGAGCGCTGCACCCGCCGACACCCACCTCGTGATCAAGCATCATCCGATGGATCGCGGCTATCACGACTATGGCCGGTTGATTCGCCGGCACGAACGCAGTTTCGGCCTGGAGGGCCGACTGCACTACATCCACGACCAGCACCTGCCCACGCTGCTGGACCACGCTCGTGGCTGCGTGCTCGTGAACAGCACGGTCGGCATGTCGGCGTTGTTCCACGGTACACCGCTGAAGGTATGCGGTGCGGCAATCTATGACATGCCAGGGCTCACCTACACCGGTAGCCTGGAGCATTTCTGGGTCGATGCACCGGACATGAGCATCGATTCCGAGCTGTTCCGGCGTTTCCGCAACTACGTGATCAGGCGCACGCAGTTGAACGGCAGCTTCTACCGGCGGCTCGATCTCCCGGGTTCATGCTCCGGGGTGGTCTGGCCGCACAGCGCACCGGTACGGGTGCCGATGTACCCGCAACCGGTCGCAGCCGATGTGATCGTGCAGGAAGCCGTCTGACAGCGGGCTGTCCTGCACGTGGCGCGTGTGAACTCAATGCTCCGCGCGCGATTCGAGCCATTCATACACGATCGGCAACAGCACCAGCGCCAACTTCCCCCTCTGTCACGATAGATGTCCGCTCCATTGATTTGGCCCTTTGGGGGCTTATGGAGCAAGGACTACATGGCCAGATACAGTGAAGAGCTCATGGAGCAGATAGTTCGTAAAAAGCCACCACGACTCAAAACAAATCAATCACTTGCGTCTCTAGCTGCGGAGCTTGGGGGCCCAGCGGGGGCGCGCGGGATCAGGCGCGTAGATCCTCGGGCACTGGGGCGCGGCGGCGATGGACGAGCGTGACGATGAACACGGTGTTGCCACGCAGCTGATAGATGACGCGCCAGGAGTGCGCGGGGACTTCGCGGATGTCGGGGTCATCGAGTTCGGGCACGCGCCGGCCGATGCGCGGAGTGTCGGGCAGGGCCGCGGCGCGGGCGAGGATGT
>DAOLKH010000071.1:0-7533 GCA_035331685.1 Pseudomonadales bacterium | reverse complement strand
TCACGATCACGGTGGCATCAGGGAATACGCGGTTCAGCACCGGCAACTGCTCCAGATGCTGCGGGCACTTCAGCACCCAGCGCTTGTCGCCCTGCCCAGCCTGGCGCCTGCGCCACTGCAGCAGCTTCAGCACATTCTTCATGTATTCATAATGCGGCGTCTGATCGGTGGCGTAGTAGTGATCGCGCCAACGCGGCGACATTGCCAGCCATTCGAAATTGTAGGACGCGAAATCCGGTCCCATCAGCTCGAGCTCTTCGTGAATGTGATCGGGCTCCATCGGGTGCATCGCGGCAAGGAACGGCGTTGTGCGCTGCATGCCCTCCCATGCCTCTGCGCATCGCCGGTAACGCGGATCGGTGCCATCGGGCAGCATCGCCTCGCCGGGGCGAGGCACCGGCTCGTACGATTCCCACAGCGGCAGGGAATGCAGACGATCATCCGCGGCCAGCAGATTCACGAGGTGCGTGGTACCGGAGCGCGGCAGACCGACGACGATCAACGGGCGCTCGATGCGCTCTGCAAGAATTTCCGGATGGCGCTTCAGCGTGTCGTGAATCAGCAGGCGGTTCGCCGCGTAACGTACCAGATAACTGCGCAACGTCAGCCGTGCAAGTGCACTCACCTCCGGGTCACCGTCCCACTCTTCGCGCAGCACGCCGAGTCGCAGTCGAAAATCGTCGGCACCGAAGTCCGACAACCCCGTCAGCCTGTACGCATCATCGAGGATGGAGTGCTCGTCGAAATCGACCTCGACCGTCTCGGCCCACGCCAGCGCCTGCCGTTGCGCTTCGTTCAACACCGGCTCGGCCAGATCGTCGATATGGATCTCGTTACCCATCACATTTCTCCTGCTCGAGCTTGAGGCCAATGACATTGCGCTGTGACGACACCCCGTCACCGGTGTGTCGTCGCAGACTCATTGCAACGGTCGATTTTCGGCGGTGATCACACCTACTGGCGAACACCCTCGACCGAGAGGATCAGTTCGGCCTCCTGCGACGCGGGACCAAGATCCATCGCGATCGCGAAGTCCTTCAGGCGAAGCTTCGCCGAACCCTCGAAACCAGCACGGTAACCACCCCAGGGATCGGCCCCTTCGCCGATCAGCTTCGCCGCGATCGTGACCGGACGCGTGACGCCATTGAGAGTGAGATTGCCTGTAATGTCGAAAGTCCCGTCGCCGGTGGCCTTGACCGCAGTGGACTCGAAGCTCGCTTCGGGATACTTGCTGGTATTCAGGAAATCCTTGTCACGCAGGTGCTTGTCCCGCATCGTCTGGTTCGTGTCCACGCTGGCGGTGCGGATCTTCACCTGCACCGAACTCGCCTCGGGCTGTGCTGCGTCGAAGCTGAAGCGACCGTCGAAATCCCGGAAGGTGCCGTATACCCAGCTGTAGCCGAGGTGCCCGATCCGGAAATTGACGAAGGCGTGCTGGCCTTCCTTGTCGATCACGTAGTCGGCCGCACCTGCCGAGGCTGCCGATACGGCCAGCCCGACAACCAATGCACCAATCGTCTTGCGCAACATCATGCTCACTTCTCCCTGGTTGATGGATCAAAAACTCTGCGTGTGCCGCCCAGCATGCGGACCAGGCTGGCATCACGGTCGATGATATGGTGTTTCGACGCGGCCAGCGCGTGCAGCAGCGCCAACGCGATCATGCTCCAGGCCAGCCACGCATGAACTTCTCCGGCCACGTCTTCCTGATCTTCAATCAGGGCAGGCAACGCCGGCACCTCGAACAGGCCGAATACCGCGATCGGTCGGCCATCGGCGGTGGCAATCAGATAACCCGATACCACCAGTGCAAACAGCAGCAGGTACAGCAACAGGTGCACAAGCGCCGCCGCACGCCGCTCCAGCGCGGTATGCGTCTGCAGCGCACGCGGCATCGAACCACTCAGGCGCCACACGACGCGCAGCAACAACAGCGCAAACAGCGTCAGCCCGACGCTCTGGTGCAGAGCCGGCGCACGCTGATACCAGGCATCGTAGTAGCCCAGATCGACCATCCACAACCCAAGCCCGAACAGGCCGAATGCCGCCAGCGCCACCACCCAGTGCAACACGATGTTCACCAGCCCGTAGCTGTCCGCCGTATTACGCCATCGCATGCCCGCACTCCTCGTTCATTGCAGCCACCTCCGTTGCAAAGCATGTCATGAAGCTGCGCCCAAAGCATGCCCGCGCCCCGAATCCCCGAGCAGTGTGCCACTGCGATACGCATCGATCGCCTCGCGGATCTGTTCATCGGTATTCATCACGAACGGCCCGTGTTGCGCGATCGGCTCGGCGAGCGGCGTGCCCGCGAGCACCAGCACGTGGACACCGCGCTCTCCGGCACGCACGGCAAGCTCCTCGCCCTCGTCGAAGATCGCGGTATGACCTGCCTCGACGCCCTCGCGCAGCGAGTCCGCGATCACGGAAACCAGCGCCGTATCCTGTGCTGCCGTGTGCAGTCGGCATTCGTGCTGCGACGGCAACACGAGTTCGAGCACGCGCGCCGCCGCTGCGAGGCGCCGCAGCGGACTTTGCACGACCCGGCCATCCAGCTCCCATGCGCCGGCAAATACACGTGCGCGCACGCCATCGCTCAGCTCCTGCCACGGCAACTCGGCGGCGTCGGCCTGCGCGTATTCGGGGTCCTTCATCTTGTCGCGTGCCGGCAGATTGACCCAGATCTGGAAGCCGTGCAGACCGTCCTCGGAGCGCAGCGGCATTTCGGAGTGGATCACGCCACGGCCGGTCGACATCCACTGCGCACCACCATCGCGCAGTTGCGCCCGGTTGCCCAGATGATCGCGATGTTCGAATCCGCCCTTGAACATCAGCGTCAGCGTCTCGATACCGCGATGCGGGTGCGGTGGAAAGCCGCCGATGAACTCTGCCTCGTCGTCGGAACGGATCTCGTCGATCATCAGGAACGGGTCCAGGTCGTGACGATGCACTCCAAGCGTGCGCCGGATGTGCACCCCGGCACCGTCCAGCGTCGGTCGGCCTGTCAATACGGTACGGATTTCGCGAATGCCCATGGCTTTGTCCTCCCTGTATACGAGTCTCAGATTACATTGATTTTTTTACTTATAAATAGCGAAACTTCGACCAATTGCATCGATAGGTTCGATACATATGCGTACTCTCGAACAGTGGCGGCTTCTCGCTGCCGTCATCGACCAGGGCGGGTTTGCACAGGCGGCCGAACACCTGTGCAAGAGCCAGTCGACCATCAGCCACGGGGTGAAGCAGTTGCAGCGTGCGCTTGGCGTACGCCTGGTCGAACTGCAAGGGCGGCGTACGGTACTGACCGCTGCCGGAGAGACGCTGCTGCGGCGTGCGCGCCTGCTGTTGGCCGATGCGGCTGCGCTGCAGCGGCTGGCAAGCACGCTCGCACACGGCTGGGAAACACGCATCACACTGGCCGTGGACGTGATATTTCCGCAGGAGGCTTTGTTCGCGGCACTCGAAGGCTTCGGCAACGAAAACCCGGAAACCCGCGTCGATCTGCAGGAAACGGTGCTCTCGGGCAGCAGCGAGGCCTTGCTGCAGCGGCGCGCGGACCTCGTCATCACGCCCCAGGTTCCGCCGGGATTTCTCGGTGAGGCACTGTTGCGACTCGATTTCATTGCAGTCGCACACCCAACGCACCCGCTGCACGCACACGAAGCCGCACTCACGCTGCACGAGCTGCGCCAGCATCAGCAGATCGTGGTACGCGATTCCGGCATCAGCCTGCGCCAGGACGCCGGCTGGCTGGGCGCGGAACGCCGGCTCACGGTTTCACACCCGTCCACCTCGATCCGGGCGCTGTGTTGTGGCCTCGGTTTTGCGTGGCTGCCGCGCACGAGCATTGCCGCCGAACTCGCCAGCGGAACACTGAAGCCATTGCCACTGGTGACGGGCGCCCTGCGCCACGTCGACCTGTACCTGGTAATTGCCGAAGCCGAGGCACCCGGACCGGCGGCCATGCGTCTCACCGAGCATCTGCGCCGCTCGGTCGCCTCACTCGGCTCACTCGCGAACAGCAGTGAGACGGGCCAACCGCCGCCGGGCTGAGCACGCCTTCGTTCAGGGTTCCAGCAGTGCGTGGATCACGCGCTGCATCGCACGTGCGGTTGCCGCCCGATCCAGACCCGGGTTGCGCACCGCCCGCAGCATCAGCCCTCCGAACAACGCCCCGAGCACTTCGAGACGCCCCTCGAGGTCGCTCAATTCGCCGCGACCGTTGGTCGCCGCCATCAGTGTTTCGCCGATGCGCCGCCGCACTTCCGCATCGGCCTCACGCACCTTGGCAGCAATCGTCGGGTTGCGCGCCGCTTCCGCCAGGATTTCGAGAAGCAAGGGGCCATCGCCTCCATCCAGCGCCCGGTCCAGACCTCGTGGTGCATGATCCACGAGCGCACGCGCCGGATCTGGCTGGCTGCGGATGCCGGAATCGATCGCCAGGATCTCCTGCTGGTCGCGTTCGACGATCGCGGCGATGATCGCCTCCTTGCCGCTGAAATAGTGGTAGATGTGACCGACACTCATGCCCGCCTCGCGCGAGATCCCGGCCATGCTCGCCGCATGGAAACCGTGGCGTCTGAAGCACGCGGCAGCCGCGTCCAGCACCTGCTCACGCCGCAGTCGTGCGCGCTCCGTGTCTCCGTCGGCCATCCCCACCACTTCCTTCACGTATCCGGGCGGCATTGATACCGGTCCCGGTGATTGACCCACAGTATACGTAAAAATAGAATGAACGTTCATTCCAGACCCTCGATCGACCTGCCTGCCTGTTGCCGGAGTTAGCGATGTACCCGTCCCGCTGTCTTGTCCGCTGCTCGCTGATCGCCGCACTGGGGCTGCTCGGCGGCTGCGGCGATCCGGGACCTGCGACTCAGCCGACCATGCCACCACTCGAGGTCGGCACGATTACCGTCTCCACACGCGAACTCACGCTGCAGGCCGAGCTGCCGGGGCGCACGGTCGCCTCGCTGGTTGCCGAAGTACGACCGCAGATCAACGGCATCGTGCGCGAGCGCCTGTTCGAGGAAGGCGTTACGGTGAAAGCCGGCCAGCCGCTGTACCAGATCGATCCCGACAGCTATGAAGCGGCCGTGGCCAGCGCAGAGGCAGCGCTCGTCCGCGCCGAGGCGGCTGCGACGACCGCGAAGCTGCGCGCCGAGCGCCTTGCGGCTCTCGCCGGCCGCCAGCTCGTGAGCCGTCAGGATCTCGACGACGCCGAAGCCGCACAACGCCAGAGCGTGGCGGCAGTCGCCGAGCAGCGCGCCCAGCTGCAGGGCGCGCGCATCGATCTGCGTCGCACGCGCATTGCAGCACCAATCACGGGGCGCATCGGCAGATCCGAGGTGACTGCCGGCGCACTGGTCTCTGCAGGCCAGGCGCAGGCACTGGCGACGGTGCAGCAGCTCGACCCGATGTTCGTCGACATCCCGCGTTCCAGCCAGGAACTGCTGCAACTGCGCGAACAGCTCGCCAGCGGCCGCCTGCAACGCGCCACGGACGATTCTGCCCGGATCACGCTGCTGCTCGAGGACGGCAGTCGTTACGAGTTGCCGGGGAAGCTCGCCTTCACCGATGTGACCATCGATCCCGGAACCGCGAGCGTCATGCTGCGTGCGGTGTTCCCAAACCCGGAACAACGTCTGTTGCCCGGCATGTACGTGCGTGCCGTGCTGTCCGAGGGTGAACGCCATGACGCGATCGTGCTGCCACAGTCGGTAGTCCAGCGCGACCACACCGGTGCGGCATCGGTATTCGTGGTCGGCAGCGACGGGACCGCCACGGTGCGCGCGGTCACCATCGGGCGCAGTATCGATGGCAACTGGCTGATCGAATCCGGATTGCAGCCCGGAGAGCGCGTGATCGCGGACAACCTGCAGAAGATCCGTGCCGGCTCGCGCGTGAATGCCGTCGTGCGTGCAGAAGCGTCGAGCGCAGCCACCACCGGAGCAGCGCACTGATGTCACGCTTCTTCATCGATCGCCCGATATTCGCCTGGGTTCTCGCGATCATCGTGATGCTCGCCGGGATACTGTCGATCCGCGAATTGCCCGTGATGCAGTACCCGGATATCGCACCACCGGTGATCGGCATCTATGCAAACTATCCCGGAGCCTCTGCCATAACGCTGGAAAACACCGTCACGCAGGTCATCGAACAGAACATGAAGGCGCTCGACGGGCTGCTCTACATGAGTTCGAGCAGCGATTCCGCGGGCCAGGTCAGTCTCAGCATCACTTTCGAACCCGGCACCAACCCCGATATCGCCCAGGTACAGGTACAGAACAAACTGCAACTCGCGATGCCGAAGCTGCCACAGGAAGTGCAGCAGCAGGGGATACGCGTCACCAAGGCAACCTCGACGCTGCTGCTGGTCGCATCTTTCTTCTCTGCCGACGGCAGCATGAGCGAGCTCGAAGTTGCCGACTACATGGCGTCGAACATCGTCGACAGCATCACCCGCATCGACGGGGTCGGCGACACACGGCTGCTTGGCGGCGCGCAGGCGGCGATGCGCATCTGGCTCGACCCGGACAAGCTCTACAGCTTTGCGCTGACGCCAGCCGACGTGCGCGCGGCACTGCTCGCACAGAACGCACAGATCTCGGCCGGCGAGATCGGCGGCACACCTGCGGCAGCAGGACAATCCATTGCCGCAACGGTCAGCGCCCAGTCACGCCTGCAGACGGTAGAGCAGTTCGCGTCGATCCTGCTGCGTGTCGAGCCCGATGGCTCGACAGTGCGGCTGCGCGACGTGGCACGCGTCGAAATGGGCAGCGAAAGCTACGCCGTGCGCTCACGCTTCAACGGCAAGCCCGCTGCCGGCCTGGGGATCATGCTGCGCACGGGGGCGAACGCGCTGGAGACCGCCGAGGCCGTGCGCGCCCGGCTCGACGAGCTCAAGGCTTTCTTCCCGCCGGGGCTGCAGTATGCGGTTCCGCACGACACCACACCGTTCGTGCAGAAGTCGATCGAAAGCGTGGTCACCACACTGGCCGAGGCAATCGTGCTGGTGTTCCTCGTGATCCTGCTGTTCCTGCAGAAGCTGCGCATGACACTGATCCCCACGCTGGCGATCCCGGTCGTGCTGCTCGGAACGTTCGCCGTGCTGAATGCGTTCGGCTTCAGCATCAACACGCTGACGATGTTCGCGATGGTCCTCGCGATCGGCCTGCTGGTCGACGATGCGATCGTCGTGGTCGAGAACGTCGAGCGCGTGATGCGCGAAGATGGACTGCCGCCACGCGAAGCAACTCGCAAGGCGATGGGGGAAATCGGCAACGCACTGATTGCGATCGCACTGGTACTGTCGGCGGTATTCGTCCCGATGGCGTTTTTTGGTGGCTCGACCGGACTGATCTACCGCCAGTTCTCGATCACGATCGTCTCCGCCATGGCGCTCTCGGTCCTGGTCGCACTGATCTTCACGCCTGCGCTGTGCGCAACGCTGCTGCACGAACACAGCCCCGACGAGCGGGAATCTGGATTCTTTGCTTTCTTCAATCGCGCACTGGCTGCGGCCACCGCGCG
>DAOLKH010000070.1:0-7552 GCA_035331685.1 Pseudomonadales bacterium | reverse complement strand
GCGATGGGGCGCTGCCAGGCGGCGTCTTGCTGCGCCCAGGCGTCGGCCAGGCGCCGGACCTCGTCCATGCTGGCGGGCCTTGGTGCAAACGGTCCGATCCAGGTACTGCCGCCGGTATCCTGGTTGCAGACACCCGGAGCAGTGATGTGGCCCGCCGGAAACGTGGTGCCCAGAATCACCCGTGGCACGTACTCGGCGATTATTTCCTCGTTACCGACACCGTTCTGCACCGAGCAGACCGCAGCGTTGGCGAATACGTTTGCCGTGGCTTCGATCGCGGAACGCGTGTGCGTGCTCTTCGCCGCAACGATGCCGAATTCGCACGGCGGTATCTCGCTGGCGTTGCTGCGTGCGTTGACACGCGCCACGAAATCGCTTCTGCCGGTCAGGCGCAGTCCCTTCGCATTGATCGCGTCGACGTGCGCCTGGTAAGGGTCGTAGGCCCAGACCTCGACGTCATCCAGCCGTCCAAGATGGGCTGCAAACAGACTCCCGATGGCACCACAGCCAACGATGCAGATTTTCATCATGTTCTCCTTTTCGTGTTGCGTTGACGCATCCGGCATCAGTGTGCGGGAGCGCGCGGGCGCTGCCAGCTGCTCTCCAGAGCCTTCACCAGACGGTAGAGGGTTTCGTGATAGGGAGCCGCGATTCCTGCCTTCTCCGCCTCGCGCACGATCGCACCGGTAATCCAGTCGACCTCGGTGAGACGGCGGTTGCGCACATCGTCGAGCATCGAGGTCACGTGCCCGTATTCCTCGTTGCCGGTCTGCCCGTGGCTGACCGCCCTCACGTTCATTTCCCAGGGATCGTCCGCAAGACTCACGCCACGGGCAGCCGCGATGCGCCGGCCTTCGTCCATCATCGCGTATACCAGATGGCCGAGATCGGCAAGCTGCTCACGCGCGGCGAAAGAGCGAACATGCGGCAGATCCGCCATCGCCGAGATGCTGTTCACCGCCGAGTTGAAGATCAGTTTCGACCACTGGTGGGGCAGCAGATCTTCGTAGGCTTCCGCCTTCAGGCCGGTCCGACAACGCTTCGTGAATTTCGGCATCGAGCAGTGCTTCGACCTCGCGCACAAATGCGTAGTCGGGACCATGCTCCGCCCACGGGCCAAGCCAGGTCGCGGTATCGAGTTCGTATTCCACGTGGACGTCGGAATGGCGCACACCGCTCATGAAGGTCACACCGGAAATCAGCGGCCACTCACCGAACCGGTGCACCACCTCCTCGCAGCCCAGACCGTTCTGCACGAGCAGGATTCTCGCTCGCGGAAAGTACCCTTGCAGCACCCGTGCGCTGTCTTCGACTGCGGTGGCCTTGGTCGCCAGGATGACCAGATCGACGTCGCCGAGTTCGGCCGGATCGGTGCTCGCGCGCACTCGCGCGTGCAGATCCGACTTGCCGCTCACCCTCAACCCATGCTCGTTCAGGTCGCGTGCATGTGCCTCGCGGCGTGTGAGCACCGTCGTCTCGATGCACGCACCCAGGTGACCGGCGAACAGGCTGCCGATCGCGCCTGCGCCGACGATGCATACCTTGCGAATCTGCTGCATGCGCTTCTGCCCCGATTATTTTCATGCTTGCGTCAGGCACCGGAGCTTATGGCAGCCGCGGCACGACTGTCTTGATCGAAACTGCATAACAGCTTGACCTTCCGCGCAAGCACCGCAAGCGCGGCGTCCCGGCTTCATTCTTCCGCTGAGCGCCGCACCTCGGCGTCCTGACGCAGCTTCAGTGGCGACACGGCGAAGCGCTTGCGGAACGATCGGCTGAAATGCGCCGGATCATTGAAGCCGCGTCCGAATGCGATTTCGCTGACCCGCATATGACGCAGGTGCGGGTCGAGCAGGTCATCGCGCGCCGCACGCAACCTGCGCTCCCACAGCCACTTGCTTACGGAAATCCCTGCCTGAAAGAACAGACTGTGCAGGTAGCGCATCGAGATTCCGTTCGCTTTCGCGATCTTCTCGGGCGACATTTCGGCATCCATGAAGTTTGTTTCCATGAATTCGAGGATGCGCCGAAACAGCGCCGATTGTCGCGAATGTTTCTTTTCGTACTCCTCATCGGTTTCCGAACGCAGCATTGCTGCTGTCAGCTCCAGCAGGTGTTCCGCCAGCGCATACTGTTCCGGCAACCTGAACTCGCCGGCGTCCAGCGCTGCCGAACGCAACATGGCACAGACCACCGTGACCAACCCGCCGGGTGGCATCAGGCGTGGCCGATACTCCCGGCTCTTCATATGGCCGAGCACGCGTTCGCGAAACAGCGCTGCCGGGAAATGCAGTATCAGGCGGTGGCTCTGCTGGGTATGGATGATGCTGTACGGCTCCCCGGCCGACATCATGACGAGACTGCCCGGATACTGGGTAAACTCGATATCGCCCTGCTTGATCAGCACGGTCCCCTGCAACTGGGTGGCGAGCAGATAATCATCGGTGCGATCTTCGTTGATGTCCTCGACGCGACGGTGAATCACGATCGGATCGATCGTGATCTCGAAAAGTTCAAGATTGGCGAGACGCAGATCGCGGCAACTGAAACGCTGGATCGGACGACCCCGCATTTCGGTACCGACGGTGATGTGCGCATCGCGCACGGATTCCTGCAGTGCATTATTCTCGATCATGGTCGCAGCCCGTCGACATTCACTCGCGCTGCTCTCCCTCAACCCGGTTGATGGATATCGGTCGTCACCAAGGCATCCGGTATTCTGGCAGTATCAATGGGGTTGCACGCGCAGTCAATGAATGAGGCACCGGCAGGCAAGACCGGGCAGCTGTATCGACACTATGCTGGTTGCGAGTCGTTTGCGTCGATGCAGGAAGCGCTTACGATACGGTAAAACAGAACAAACAGAGGAATCCGCCATGAAGCTCGCCACATTCAGAATCAAGGCCACCGGCAAACAGACGGTCGGCGCGTTCGACGGCAGCAATTATCGCGACATCGTCGCGCTCAGCCAGGGCAGCGTACCGAACTCGATGATCGAGGTGCTGGAAAAGGGCCTGGTTGGCACGATCCGCAACGTACTCGAGGGCTCCGCCAGTGGCGCGCATGCCTATGCGCCCGACGCCGTGCAGCTGCTTTCTCCGGTGCCGCGTCCGGGCAAGATCATCCACACTTCCTGCAACTTCCGTTCACACCTCGACGAACTGACCACCTGGGAAGCGCCCGAGTGGCAGGACCACGACTGGAACCAGTTCCACTACGAGCATCCGACCGGATTCCTCGAAGCGCCTTCGTGTGTGGTCGGCAGCGGCGAAGGCGTCAGTCCGCCGCCGTTCACGCGCCAGCTCGATTACGAGATCGAGGTCGGAATCATCATCGGCAGGAAGGCGTTGCGTGTGCGCGTCGAGGACGCGCTCGACCACGTTGCCGGCCTCACGATCTTCAACGACCTGTCGGCACGTGACATCCAGGCTCGCGAGCACGCCAACAACGTGATCCTGATGGGCAAGAGCTTCGACGGGTCCTGCCCACTCGGCCCCTGGCTGGTCACGCTGGACGAGATTGAGGATGTGAACCACCTCGACATGAAGCTGTACCTGAACGGTGACCTGCGCCAGGATTCCGGCACGCAGAACATGCACTACAAGATCGCGGAACTCGTCTCCTGGTGGTCGAACATGACGCTGGAACCTGGCGATGTGATCACCACCGGCAGCCCTCCCGGCGTGATCTCCGGGATGAAGGTTCGCAACTGGCTGAAGGCTGGCGACCGGATCGAGGCACATGTGCAGTCCCTTGGCTGCCTCGTCACACCGATCGTCTGAACACGTCCACAGGAGAACAATGACCATGTCGAAACCGGAAGCACAACTCGTCGACCAGGCCATCCAGAACATCGACCGCGACCGTCTGGTCAAACTGGTGATGCAACTGGTGGACATTCCGAGTCCTACCGGATTCGAAGGTGATATGGCGCGTGCCTATCACGAGGTGCTGCGTCAGTCGGGCTTCGATGCAACGCTGCAGCCGATAGGTGATGCCCGCTATAACGCCATCGGACGTCTGCAGGGTACGGGCAACGGCAAGTCGCTGATGTTCAACGGCCATATGGACACATCCTTCGGGCCCGAGCAGGCACACCGTGGCATCGGCTACCAGTGCAAGGGCACGCTGGTGGACAACGAATGGATCTACGGCATGGGCTCCTTCAACATGAAGAGCGCCCTCGCCACCTACGTGGTGGCCGTGGAAGCGATCCGCGCCGCCGGCATCCGGCTCGGCGGTGACGTCGTCATTGCCGGGGTGGCCGGCGAAATCGAGAAGTCGCCTGTGAACGACCACGACGGTCCGCAGTTCCAGGGCTACGGCGTCGGCACCAAGTACGCGATCACGCATGGCGCGATCGCCGACTTCTGCGTCCTCGGGGAGCCGACCAACATGATGCTGATTCCGCGTCACTGCGGCAGCACGTGGGTGAAGATCACCGTTCCGGGACACCTGATCCACACCGCGTGGTCGGACGTGGAGCGCAACGCGATCAACCGCGCTCGCAAGGTGCTCGACGCGATCCACGACTGGATACCGGAGTATCGCAGGCGCAACAGCCTTGGCGAGTTCAGCCCCCGCGTGAACACCGCAGCGATCGAGGGTGGCTGGAGCTGGCGTGGTGCACGCACGCCTGACAACTGCGTGATCTACATGGACGTGCGTACGCTCCCGGACGCACTGCCGCTGCAGGCCTACAACGAGGTACGCGAACTGGTTGCGAAGGTCGTTGCCGAGTACCCGTATCTCGAGGGCACTCGCGTCGAGCCTTATATGACGGTTCCCGGAACATCGATCCCGGACGATCACGAATTCGTGCAGCACATCGTGCGCGCACATACCGACCAACTGGGCAATGCGCCGGAGTTCGGCGTCGAGACCTGGATGAGCGATGCCGCGCACATGAACCGTTACGGCATACCGACGATCAACTACGGTTCGGCGGGGCGCATTCGCACGGGTGGCGCCGGCTTCTCGACGCACCAGGGCGAAGCGGTACATATCGGCGACATGCTCGACATCATCCGGGTGTACATCCAGCTGATCCTGCAGATCTGCGGCACGGCAGGTTGAGAGGGCGCGCAACAGGAACATACGACGAGGAACGGAGGCTGCGATCATGAAGCGTCCTCACGAGCGCGTCGACTTCTCGGCGATCACGCAACGCCCGCGCTGGGCCCTTCCCGACGGCAAGAGGATCGCCGTCTATACGGTCGTCAACGTCGAGGAATGGGATATCGACAAACCCGTTCCGCGCGAGTACGTGAGCTCACCCGCCGGGGTTACCACGGTACCCAATATTCCGAACTGGGCATGGCACGAGTACGGGATGCGGGTCGGGTTCTGGCGCCTGCTTGCAGCGCTGCAGATACGCGGCCTGCGTGCGAGCGCGGCGATCAACGCGCGGGTGTGTCTCGGGCCCGGTGAGCCGGTCGCCCGTGCGATGCGAGACGCCGGGTGGGAATTCATGGGACACGGTTTCCATCAGACCGCCCTGCATGTGGTGGCAGACCAGCGCATGAATATCCGTGATTCGTTCAAGGTGTTGCACGATTACACCGGCGTTGCACCACGGGGCTGGCTTGGTCCGGGTCTGCAGGAGACGCTGGACACGCTCGATTACCTCGCGGAAGTCGGATTCCGCTACGTCACCGACTGGCCGATGGACGAGCAGCCGGTCTCGCTGCGCACCGGTTCGCACCCGATCGTCGCGATGCCATACACGCTGGAACTGAGCGACCTGCCGATGATGGTCGTGCACCAGCATGAATCGCGCGTGTGGCTGCAACGCGTGACCGAGCAATTCGATCGCCTCTACCAGGAGGGCGTGCAGCAGCCACGCGTGATGTCGATGAGCGTTCACCCGTTCATCATGGGCGTGCCGCACCGGATCGGTTATTTCGAGGCCGCGCTTGACCACATGCGTGCGCATGAGGACGTATGGTTCGCAACGGCAGGCGAAATCTACGACTGGTTCATGCAGAGCAGTGGCTGAGAGGGAGGACACACGCTGCCTTGACGGTCAACGAATCACACTCTGACAGACAAGACAGCAAACGGCTCGTTGCCTAGCATTCAGGTTGTCCGCGTCGTGCATGTCAGGCGGGCACCCGCAGCGAGTCGCAACAAACATACATGAAGGTGTCAGCATGGTGGACACGATTTCTGCAGATCAGATCTGGACCAGTTCACTGAACGCGATGGACCGCGTACAGACCGGTTTCGATCGCAGCAAGACGATCCGCTTCTACGACACCACCTTGCGTGATGGCGAACAGTCCGTCGGCGTGTGTTTCAGCGCCGAGGAGAAGTTCGCGATCGCGTGCAAGATCGCGGAACTCGGAGTGAGCCGGATCGAGTCGGGCTTCCCCCGGGTGTCCGAGGAAGACACACAAGCCGTTGCAAAGATTCTCGCCGCCGGGCTCAAGTCGGAAATTTGGGGGTTCGCTCGCTGTGTGCAGGCCGATATCGACGCGCACATCGAGCTCGGCACGCGCCACGCGCTGATCGAGATTTCGACCAGCGAACTGAAGATGCGGGCCTACGGGTTCACGCGCGAAAAGGTACTCGAACGCATCAAGGCATCGGTTGCACATGCCAAGTCGAACGGGATCCAGAGCGTCAACTTCTTTGCAGTCGACAGCACACGCAGTGATCTCGGCTTCCTGCGCGAGTGCTATCTCACGGCGCTGACCGCAGGCGCAGACGAAATCACCGTGGTCGACACGATAGGCGCCTGTGCACCGGAAGCAGCCGAATACCTGGTAGCCGAGGTGAAGTCCTGGATCGGCAAATCGATTCCACTGCATTGGCACGGGCACAATGACTTCGGCCTTGCGACTGCCGCAGCGATTGCCGCAGTGCGCGGTGGCGCGGACTGGATCCAGGGAACGATCAACGGCATGGGCGAACGCGCAGGCAACGCCGATATCTGCGAAGTTGCCCTGGCTCTGCGCTGCGTCTACAACGTCCCGGTCGCGCTCGACCTGAGCAAGGCACGCGAAGTCTCCCGTCTGGTGCAGCAGGCCGGCAACTACACGGTAGACGGATGGAAGCCCGTGGTCGGCGAATACCTCTACACGCGCGAAAGCGGTGCGGTTGCAGCCCAGTTCCATATTCCCGAGGCGATCGAACCCTACTCTGCCGACATCGTCGCAGCACAGCGCAGGATCGTGCTCGGCAAGAAGAGCGGCCTGGCCAACATCAAGCTGAAACTCGAGGAATTGGGCATCGATGTGCCCGCTGAGCGGCATGCTGCAATCCTCGAACAGGTCAAGGCCAGAGCCTCGGCCGCAAAGCGCCTGCTGAGCGACGAGGAGTTTCGCTCCATCGTTGCCGGCAGCAGGTGATTCCCATGCTTCGATCCGGACGGATCGCGGCGTTCATGACAAGAAAGGAGAATTGAAATGGGACAGGTAAACGTCGGAATCATCTTCAAGTCCTACGAGCCGATGAAGGCGATCCAGGCCTATGCGCGGCAAACCGAGGAGTCGGGATTCAGTGGGGGCTTCTGGATTGCCGAAGCCTATCACTGGTTCCGCCAGTACGG
>DAOLKH010000069.1:0-7598 GCA_035331685.1 Pseudomonadales bacterium | reverse complement strand
GTGTCCGTGTTGTGGGAGAGCCGATCGATCTCAGTTTTTAACACAGTAAAATTAAAGGAACACGAATGAACACCACCGCACCAACCCACCTCACCCGCATGGCACTTGCCGGCATCGTGATCGCAATCACGGCCGGTTGCGCCAGCGTAGGCCCGCACACCATCCTGCGTGACCGCTTCGATTACAACACCACCGTGGCCGACTCCTGGAAGGAGCAGACGCTCCTCAACATCGTCAAGCTGCGCTACATGGACCTGCCGATGTTTCTCGATATCGGCCAGATCGTCGCGGGTTATACGGTCGAGAGCACTGGCTCACTGGCCGCGACACTCACGCGGGGCAATGTTCCGCGCCAGGACGCCGCCAGCGTGGGAGGAACCCTGCGCTACACCGATCGCCCGACGATCACCTACTCCCCGCTTACCGGTGACCGCTTCCTGCGCGGCCTGATGACCCCGATCCGTCCGGGTTCGGTGTTTGCCTTGCTGCAGTCCGGTTATGAGGCGGATTTCGTGCTGGCGCTCAGTCTCGAGTCACTGAACGGACTGCACAACCCGGTGAGCACCCAGGGCGGACAGATCGACACCGGTTCGCATGACTTCTCGCACGCGCTTGAACTGTTGCGTGATATCCAGCATGCCGGTGCACTCAGCTTTCGCATGGAAACGGGGGCGCACGGCGAGGAAATGCTGGTGTTCTTTCGTCAGCCGGACTCGGCATCGCAGACCACGTCGAAAATCGCCGAACTGGACTCACTGCTCGGCCTGGCATCGAACGATGGGCGCTACAGCCTGATCTATTCACCGGTACCCGGAAAGAAGGGTGAGATTGCCGTGCACACCCGCTCGATGCTGCAGATCCTGCTCGCACTGGCCGGAACCGTCGATGTACCACAGCAGGATCTCGACCAGCACCGTGCATCGGTAGTGCCACGCGAGGACAGCGAACAGATGCCGTTTCACATCCGAAGCGGTGAGCAGCCGCCGGAGGATGCCTACGCCGCCGTCAGCTACCGCAACCGCTGGTTCTGGATCGACGATACCGACTACCGCTCGAAGCGTGCGTTTTCGCTGATCATGTTCCTGTTCACCCTGTCGGAAGAAGGCGACAACCAGCGCCTGCCGGTGCTCACGATTCCGACCGGCTGAGAAGAAAAACTAGGCGATACCACGATTCCCGAGGAAATCCGGTGCACTTATCAGGGTACCGGCCAGCTCCCTCGCTTCGGGACGGGTAGCCAGCCAGGCGATCACATCGCCGGTCGTCTCCGGTGTGGTGGCATTACGATTGAAGCCAGCGGCCGCATTCGCCCCGAACATGGCGACGGTCGCCTCCGTCACAGTGAATCCGGGCTCCACATTGAAGGACAGGATCCCGTCCTTCGCATGCTCCACATGAATGAATTCCGCGATACGGTGAAATGCCGTTTTCGGCGCGCCGTAGACAAAGCCCCAGCCACCCTGGCCAGGCGGAGTATGCGGCTGCGTGACGGCCGCGTTCGAGCTCAGGCTGATGTAGATCCCGCCACCCTGGGCAATCATGACCGGCAGCACAAGCCGCGCCAGATAAGCCTGGTTCACCAGATTGCCCAGCACGCTTTTCTCGAACTGGTCGAAGCTGAAGTCGCTGAAGGCGTACATCAGGCCCGGCCCCTGGTAGATCGCGTTGTTCAGCAGCAGATCGACGCGCCCCCAGCGCTCGAGCGTCTGCTCGACCACGGCATCCATCGTGCTGCGATCGAGCACGTCCATCACCACCGGCAGGGCTTCGCGACCCAGCGCACGGATCGCAGCAGCAGTGCTCTCGAGGCTGCCGGGCACTGCCACCTCCTGACCGTCGGCAGCGTAGGGCAACGTGGCCTTGCCCTCGCCTTCCTTCAGGGTGCGTCCAGTAATGACGACATCAAAGCCCTCCCGCGCCAGGCTGATCGCAGCAGCCTTGCCGATACCGCGGGTGGCGCCAGTGACGATGGCGATTCTTGACATGACGTGATTTCCTTCACCAGAACACCGGTTCAGGAAATCATGCCACGTGGTTCACCTTGAACACCATCGCCAAACGGACGAACGCAGAACATTGGCGTAGGTCGGCATTCATGGGCGTAGGTCGGCATTCATGCCGACGGTGAATTCCCATCCATATCAGTCGGGTTGAAACCCGACCCACTTGAATCCCGGGCTCACGCCCGACGACGCCGGCGTCCCATGGCGAACGCACCGGCCGACGCCAGCAACAGCGACAGCGTGCCAGGCTCGGGAACACCGTTGCGAGGCGGATCACCGGTGATCATGTCCTGGGCGCCCGTGGCTTCGAGAACCATCGTGTACTTGCGCTCCAGTGCCGACGCCGTACCGATGGCACCGAAGTAGCTGCCGAGAGCGGTCTGCGTAGCGGTCTCGAGTCCGGTCGCCTTGAAGCTGCCGTTCACGATGTCCCACCCCGTGTCGTACAGGCTCTCCCAGATCCCAAGCTGGATCGCGGCCGCCTCGTAGGCCGTGGTCGGATGCAGCCAGGCGTACGGCTTCTGTTCGTCAGAGGCACTCGCACCAAGCACCGAATTCACGGCGCCGAGAAAAGCAAGTGTGCGATCGGTTGCGCCGTTGAAATTGACCGTGTACGTGACGACCTGCCCATGGCCGATCGTTTCGTAAACGTCGTAGCAAAACATCCACACATCGTTGATGTTGTCGACGAACTGCCCGGCATCGATACCCACCAGATTCGACGCCGTCCCCTGGAAGCGCCCCGCAGCCACGCTGATCGTCTTCGATCCAGGACCAGGCGAGGTCGGATGCGTGATGCTGACTGCGTCATAACCCGGCGCTGCGGTGCCGTTGAAGATCGGCGAGTCGAACGTGATGGTGACCGTGGCAGCCTGAGCGCCCAGCGAGCAGGCGGCAAAGGCTGCGGCAAGAAGGGTCCTGTGCGTGCGTGTCATGGTTGCGATGCCTCTGTTTCAATGTGTTGCGAAGTTTCAGGGTGCCGGTTCTGGCTCCGAAACTCCTGGTTTGCTGTCGAATGAACCGACAGGCCATCCGCGCAGATGACAGGTATCAGGCAGGAACCGTGCCGGCATCATTTAGTTCTGTCTTATCAATCAGTTGCAAAAGCATGAAAAACAGTCTGGCACAGATTTGTAAGATCCCCTGACAAGACCTGTGTGCGCTGCGTCACAAATTGCCGCACCGTGGTACCTGCTGTGCTGCTGCGGGTATGCTGCAGCACGGATTCCGTACCCTCGACCGGAGAACAAGCGATGACAACGCTGCAGACGCTCGTCGACGAGCTCGATATCAGGCACGGCCTGGCCCGATTCGCCCGCATCCTCGACCACAAACAGTGGGACATGCTTGGCGAGGTGTTTGCCGACGATCTGGATTTCGATTACGGAAGCGGTGGCGAACAGCACGGACTGGATGCGCTGCGTGAACAGATGCGCCGCTATCTCGACGTGTGCGGCGGCAGCCAGCACCTGCTGGGCAGCATCCGGATCGAGGTCGATGGCGATCGTGCGGTGAGCCACAGCTACGTGCAGGCGCGTCATCAGGGGATCGACAGCCAGACTGGAAAGTTCTTCGATTCGAACGGCCGGTACATCGACCACTGGCAACGCCGCTCACAGGGCTGGCGCATCGTTCGGCGTGATTCCACCTGGTATGCAAACGCAGGAGACCCTGCGGTGATCGGCATGAGCGGCGCCGGGAACACGCTCGATGAGACCGCGAAGCTGCTCGCGATCCGCGAGATCGAAACGCTGAAGGCACGTTACTTCCGCTGCATGGACAGCAAGGACTGGACCGGACTCGAAGCCGTATTCACGCCCGATGTGCTCACCGATTTCCGGGAATCGGTGCAGCCGCACAACGAAAGCCTTCTCATCGAGGGAGCCGCCCGCTACGTCGCAGCGCTGGCGCCCATACTCGACCCGCTGAGCACCGTCCATCACGGCCACATGGCGGAAATCGAGCTCACGTCCGCCACCACCGCCACCGGCATCTGGGCGATGGAGGACAAGCTCTGGGCTCCCGAAGGCTCGGGAATGCCGTGGCGCAGACTGCACGGTTATGGCCATTACCACGAGCGCTATGAAAAGCGCGACGGGCGCTGGCACATCAGCTCGATACGGCTCAGCCGCCTGCGCGTGGACGTCGAGCCGTCGGCATGAATGCCGACCCACAACATTCGGCATGAATGCCGACCTACGACAATGTCGGCATGAATGCCGACCCATGTGGGTCGGGTTTCAACCCGACGGATGTTCGTGCATGCGACAATGCCCACCGCCATCACCCGCTACCGATCTCCCACGCAAGGCCGCACCATGCTCATCCAGACTTTCGACGACCTCCTCACCTCGGCTCGCCAGCAGCCCGATGCGCAGCGGCTGCTGTTCGTATTCGCCGTTTCCGAGCTGCCCGAGGACGCCACGCCAGAACAGCGCGCACGCTTCCGCGATGGTCTCGGCGGGGCGTTGACTCCATTGATGGAGGTGGACAGGCTCCCGGATGAGCTGGAAGACTTCGCGCAACTGGTCAGTGAATCGCTCGAATTTGCCGAAGGCACACCAGCCGAGAACTGGGCCATCGTCTTCTGTGCGGCACTGGGCGGATCGGGCAGCAACCCGCCAAGTCGCGAGGATGCCGATCAGCCGCTGCGCACGATGACCGACTCGATCCGCATGGGCAGGATCTCGAGCTACATCGCCTTCGACCGCATGGGCCACCAGGTGCACCTGGTGCAGGCGCATTGAGAGTCCGTGTCGGCATGAATGCCGACCTACGGATGCATGTGGGTCGGGTTTCAACCCGACGGATGTTGGACCATCGTCGGCATGAATGCCGACCTACGGAAACCTACGGAAGCACTGTCATGTACAAATCGATCGCTCTGATGAAATCCAGGCCCGGTCTCACCCGCGAACAGTTCATCGACTACTACGAAAACAATCACGTACCGCTGATCCGCAGCCTGCTGCCCGAAATCTGCGGCTATCGGCGCAACTTCATCGAGGAGACGGTGTACATGGCTCCGGACTGTGCAGAGCCGGACTACGACGTGATCACCGAACTCTGGTACGCGGACCGTGCGGCGTACGAATCGGCGATGGCGCGTCATGCGCAACCCGAGATCGGCGGGCGCATCAGTGCCGATGAGGAAAATTTTCTGGACCGCTCGAAGGTGCGCATGTTCGTGGTCGATGAGCGCGGTGCCGGACCGGATCGGCATACGGGAAATGCGCGGTGAGTGACGGGCAGCAGCGTCGCTACGACATCGTTCTCTGGGGCGCGACCGGGCACACCGGACGCCGTGCGGCGCGCTATCTGCACGAGCACTATGGCGCATGCGGGCTGTTGCGCTGGGCGATTGCCGGTCGCAATCAGGCGGCGCTGGAAGCCGTGCGCGAGCGCATCGGCGCGACCGGGCTCGACATTCTGATCGTTCCGGGAGCAGATGCCGGTGCGGCAGGGAAACTCGCGCGCAGCACGCGTGTGGTCTGTGCAACCGTCGCGCCGTCCGCACTGCACGCAACCCAGATGGTCGAGGCCTGCGTACGCAACGGCACCGACTACTGTGACCTGAGCGGCGAGCTGCACTGGTTGCGCGACATGATCGACCGTCACGACGATGCCGCCCGCGCGAGCGGTGCGCGCATCCTGAACGCCTGCGGTTTCGATTCCATACCATCGGACCTTGGCGTGCAGTTCCTGCAGGAGCAGGCGCTTGCGCGCTTCGGCGAGCATTGCAGCCACATCCGCAACGCCTTCGAATGCGGGCACATCGCGGTTTCGGGTGGCAGCTTCGCCAGCGGTCTCGGCGTGATGGAGGCGATTGCGCGCGAGCCGCGCTACGCCGACCTGATCAGCAACCCGAACAGCCTCAATCCGCGCGATCGCATGCGCGGTGCCGCAGTACCCGAACTCGATTGCGTGCGCTTCGACGCCGATTTCGAGCAGTACGTGGCGCCCTTCCCGCTCGGCGGCATCAATACGCGGATCGTGCGCCGCTCGCACGCGTTGAGCGGTTTTCCGTACGGCGAGGACTTCGTTTACGAGGAGTGGAAGCTGGCCGGCAAGGGCGCTCTGTCGAAGCCGCGTGCGCAGATCGAGGCGTTCTTTGGCCGCGTGTTCATGGCAGGCGATCCGAATTCGCTGATGGGCCGGCTGATGCATCGTCTGGGACCGAAGCCGGGCGACGGTCCCGGCGAAGAAGAATCGGCGAAGTTCGGTCCGTTCAGCTTCCGCATGATCGGTACCACACGTTCGGGCAGGGCGCTGCGCGCTTACGTCTTCAGCAAGTGGGATCCTGGCCACGGCGGCACGTCGGCCATGCTCTGCGACACGGCGTGGTGCCTGGCGATGGAGCGCGAACGCACCGGACGTACCGGTGGTTTCACGACCGCCAGCGTGGCGCTGGGGCCGGTGCTGCGCCAGCAGTTGCACGAGCAGGCGGGAGTACATTTCGGGGTTGGCGATCCGCCTGCGTGCTAGGCGTCGGCATGAATGCCGACCTACGGAACATGGACGCCGGTGCGCGGTGTCGATGCGTGGGTCGGGTTTCAACCCGACGGGTGTTTGCGCGTGCATCGTGCGTGTGGGTCGGGTTTCAACCCGACGGGTGTTTGCTTCATCGTCGGCATGAATGCCGACCTACGTGGGCTCACTGCGGGTCGATGTAGGCTTTCTGCGCCCGCTCGCGAATTCTCTTGTCGAGCTCGGCTGCCGGCAACGATGCCCAGCCGGGAAGCTCCGCGTCCAGATCCACGACCTTGCCCGTTTCAACGAACGGAATGATCAGGTTGAGGCCCGGTTCGCGAATGGATGCGAGCCTGCCAAGCCGGAACACCACCAGGCGTGTACCGTCTCGTACGACCTTGACGCTCTTGAAGCCCGCAAAAAGCAGCAAGAGCGCAAGAATTGGAAGCAAGGCTGATGGCATGGATGGCCTCTGTCGGCATGAATGCCGACCTACGTGGGTCGAACCCGAATTCACGCAAAGAACACCCCGCTGCCGAGCGGCTTCGCGTCCGGCCACGAGCCGTAGGTCTGCAGGATTTCGGGCGGCGGTGACAGCTTTTCCCACTCTGCCAGAAACTCCGCATACGGCTTGCCGCGCGTGCGCCGCGCTTCACGTTCAGCAGCGCGCAGTTCCGCGGTGCGGCCCTGGTCGACCACGAGGCTGCGCTCGTCGTAGGCGACGCGAAACACGTTCTGCGCGGTCCAGTGCGAATAGATGCCGGTGCACAGGTCCTGCATCACGGCCTCCGGATCGCGCTCGAGCGCATCACCCCAGCCGCCACCGCCCGGGCCGCGCGCGCCGAAGCCATCGCCCTCCGCCATAGGTCGAAACGGCAAGGTGCTGGCGAGTTCATAGTCCTGCCCGCCGTGCTCGGCGCTTGCCATCTGCTGCAGGTTCACCGGCGGCACTGTGGCCGGGTCCGCCAGTGGCTGCGAGCCGCCGTTGTTCACCTTGACGCCGGGGCCGCAGCTCGCCGCATAGCCGCCGTAGATCCCGGTATTGATCGGAAAGCTGTGCGGCAGCGACACGATCTGCCCGTACAGCATCGCCGAGTCGTGCACGTACACGCCGCAGGAACCGCC
>DAOLKH010000068.1:4968-7605 GCA_035331685.1 Pseudomonadales bacterium | reverse complement strand
CGGCAGTTTCCGTCCGTTGCGCCCCGCAGACCGTGACGCCGTGCTGGCCATGCAGATGCGGTATGTGCGCGCGGAGCCGGGAACGGGCTTTGCGCAACTGGCGGCGCAAAGCCCGCTGCGAGCGTACGCGGAAGAGCGGTTGCGCCTGCTGAACGGTGCGTATCCGCGTGGTGAACCGCAACCGGGCGAGTGGCTGAAAGTCATCGAGTAAGCCAGGCAACCAGCCGAATCGCCGGGCCTGGCGAATCAGAGCGTTTTCGGAAAGGACAGCAGGTTTGCGGTCTCCACACGACGCAGGAATCGCTGCTCGACCTCGGGAGCGGGAACCGGCCTGCTGAGCAGGAATCCCTGTGCGTAGTGGCAGTTGTGATCCTTCAGGAACTGTCGCTGTTGCGGTGTTTCGACGCCCTCGGCGATCACCCTGACCTCGAGTGCCTGGGCCAGTGCGATGATCGTGCGTACGATGTCGGCGTCGATGCGGTTCTCGATCACGTCCGATACGAATGCACGGTCGATCTTGATGTAATCGAGCGGGAATCGTTTCAGGTAGCCGAGTGAGGAGTAGCCGGTGCCGAAGTCGTCGACCGCCAGGCGAGTGCCAAGCCCCTTCAGTCTGCCGAGCATCCCGATCATCTCGTCGGGCCGCTCCATGATCGTGCTCTCGGTGATCTCGAACTCGATGCAGCCGCGCGGCACGCGGGAGTCGGCAATGATTTCCGAGAAGGTATCGACCATCGACGGGTTGGCGAGCTGGCGTGCCGACAGGTTGATGGCGACGCGTGGCGCCTCGAATCCGCGTTCGATCCAGTCGTTGATCTGTGCGCAGATCGTGCACAGTACCCAGTGGCCGATGTCCTCGATGATTCCGGTCTCCTCGGCCAGGTGGATGAACCCGGCCGGGCTGACCAGGCCGCGCTTCGGATGCTGCCAGCGGATCAGCGCCTCGAGTCCGGTGATGCGCCCGGTCGTCAGGTCTTCCTGCGGCTGGTAGTACAGCAGCAGTTCGTCGCGCGCAATCGCGTTGCGCAGGTCGTTTTCCAGCTCGAGCCGGTCGAGGTTGTCGGACTCGAGGTGCGCTTCGTAGAAGCCATAGCCACGGCGAGCCTTCTTCGCGTCGTACATCGCCATGTCCGCCGCCTTCAGCAGTGTCACCGCATCACGTCCGTGCTCCGGATACACGGCGATGCCGATGCTGACGCTGAGGAGCATCTCGCGCCCGAGGAACACGAACGGACGCTTGAGGTGCTCGAGCAGCTTCTCGGCGATATTGCGCACCATCTCGTAGCTGCGCACCCCGTCGAGCACGATGCAGAACTCGTCGCCGCCAAAACGGGCGACGAGGTCGCCCTTGCGCACGCAACCGCTCAGGCGTTCGGCAACGTACTTCAGCAGCAGGTCGCCTGCCTCATGGCCCAGCGTGTCGTTGACCAGCTTGAAGTTGTCCAGGTCCAGGAACAGCAACGCGAACTGCTTGTCGCTGCGCGCGGTGTCGGCCAGCAACGATTCCATGTGTTCGTTGAAACGGGTGCGGTTCGGCCTGCCGGTCAGTGAATCGACGTACGCGAGCTGGTGCACGCGCTTTTCCGCGCTGTATACCTGCAGCATATGATTGATGCGCCGACGCAGTACCGCGTAGTTGATCGGCTTGCTGATGTAGTCGGTGGCACCCACGACGAACGCCTTGTCCACCGACGCTTCGTCGTGCAGCCCGGTGACGAGCAGGATCGGGATGGTGGCGCATTCCGGCAGCGAGCGGATCACTTCGCAGGCCTGGAAGCCGTCCATTACCGGCATCATGGCGTCCAGAATCACCAGGTCGGGCAGGTTCTGCCGGCAGAGCTGCACCGCCTGCTGCCCGTTGGCCGCCTCGAGCACCTCGTAGCCTTCGCCAACCAGTGTCTCGCGCAACGCGAAACGCGCTCCGCGATCGTCATCGACGACCAGGATACGATACTGGCGTTCGGCCTGCAGGCGGCGTTCGACGGCTCGCGATGCGCCGGCGGCGTCGCGCGCGTCGCTGGCGCCCAGCACATGGCGCACCAGGTTTGATTCGTAGACAAGTCCCGAGACCAGATCGTCGCATGTGCTGCCGGTACCCGCCCGGGCTTCGCGCTCGAGTTGCTGTGCCTTCTGCGCGAGTCGTCCCGCACCTGAATTCGCTGCAGCGCCCTTGATCGTGTGCGCGAGGCGGGCGAGTTCGGCCATGTCCTGTGTCTGCAGCGCCTGCTGTAGCTGTTCCAGATAGCGGGGCAGATCCTCCAGGAAGGCCGCGATCATGCGCTCGGCTGCGTTTCCGATCTGCTCGTACAGTTCGGCCAGATAATCCTTGTCGATCACGAAGTTTCCGGGTCCTGGTCGGGACGCGACGGGGTGTGCCTGTTGCGTTGCACTTTCCTCCGGCTCGATCCAGCGGTTCAGCATGTCGCGCAGTACCGCGAGCTTCACCGGCTTCGACAGATAATCATTCATGCCGACTGCATGGCATTGCTCCATCGCGCTTTTCTGCACGTTCGCGGTCATCGCGACGATCGTGACACCGCGGTACGGCGCGTCGGCAGCGCGAATCTGCCGGGTCGCCTCGAAGCCATCCATGCGTGGCATGTGGCAGTCCATCAGCACCAGGTCGAAGTGCGACTG
>DAOLKH010000068.1:0-4954 GCA_035331685.1 Pseudomonadales bacterium | reverse complement strand
CCGCCTCGAGCGCTTCGAGGCCGTCGGCAGCGATCACTGCCTCGCAGCCGAGGCGCTCGAGCATGCCGCTCGCGACCTCCTGGTTGGCGCGATTGTCCTCGACCACCAGCACGCGCACGCCACGGAAACTGTCGCGCTCGCGACCCGGATCGCGCTGCGTCGTCTGGCGCGGCGCGGGAAGCTGGGATGCCAGCAAAGCACGCAGGCAGTCGGCCAGCGCGTTGCGGCGTACCGGCTTGCCGAGAGCGTGCGCGATCGGCAATCGCGGCAGCCAGTGACCATCCGCACGCGGACGCACGCCGAGGCGCACGAACTGGCGTGCTCCGTGCACGAGTGCGTCGATGAACTCCGCTGCATCGGGACCGATCAGGTTTTCGTCGACGATCGCAACGTCGAAACGTCCGTCCGTGCGTGCTGCACGCAGTGCGGCGATCGACTGCATCGCGTCGGCGCAGGGCTGCAGTTGCACGCGTTCGCCGGCAAGCATCGCCTGCAGCGATTCGCGCACCAGCGGGTTGTCGTCGCAAAGCAGGATGCTGGCGGGGCGCGCCAGCGGCAGCAGCGAACGTGACTGCATGGGCTCGCGCGGACGTATGAACGGCAGCACGAAGTAAAAGCAACTGCCTTGCCCCGGTGTGCTGCGCACGTCGATCTCGCCGCCCATCAGGTGAACGAGTTCGCGGCAGATCGCCAGTCCGAGACCGGTGCCACCGAAGCGTCTGGTAGTGGAGCTGTCTTCCTGCGAGAAGGCATCGAAGATCCGCTTCTGTGCTTCGGGCGCAATGCCGATGCCGGTATCGCTGACCTCGAAGCACAGCCGCAGGTGAACGTCGTCGTCCTCGCGCAGCGTGACCCGTATGCCGATGGTTCCGCCCTCGGTGAACTTGACGGCGTTGCCGAGCAGGTTCAGCAGCACCTGCCCCAGATGATGCGTGTCGCCAAGCAGGCTTGCCGGAATCTCGGAGTCGACCACGTAGGCGAGCTCTATGCCCTTGCTCTGCACCTGCGGCGTCACCAGCGCGAGAATTTCCTCGATCCGCTCACACAAATCGAACTCGACCACTTCCAGCGTGGTCTTGCCGGCGTCGATCTTCGAGAAGGCCAGGATATCGTTGATCAGGGCGAGCAGCATGTCGGCGGAGTTGCGTGCAGTGCGCACGTATTCGAGCTGGCGGCCGGTCAGATCCATCTCGATGATCAGATCCAGCATGCCGATCACGCCATTCAGCGGCGTGCGCAGTTCGTGGCTGACGGTCGCAGCGAACTCGCCCTTTGCACGCGCCGAATCGAGGGCCTGGTCGCGGGCGATCTTCAGTGCCTTGCCCTGCTCGATCGCGCGATCGCGTGCTTCCTGGGCAACGCGTTCCTGTTCGATTGCCTGGTCGCGCGCTGTCTGCGCCGCGTGCTCCTGCTCCAGTGCCTGGTCACGTGCCCGGGCGATCGTCTGTTCGCGATTGTGCAGCACTTCCATCATCGTGTTGAAGGCTCGCTGCATGTCGAGGACCTCGCGTGTGCCCTCGGGCACCGCGCGTGCATCCTGCTCGCCTGCCTGCGCTCGTCGCATCACGGCTGAAAGGTTGCGCATCGGCCCGGTAAGGCGCTGCGTGATGCCGAAAAGCACCAGCAGCGACAGCGCCGCAAGCACCGCCGCGACCATCAGACTGGAACGTACGATCTCGGATCGCATGTTTGCCAGCGTCTGTCGCGACATGATCAGTCTTGCCGCACCGATCATCTCGCGGTGGGTGCTGCGCGTATCGGTAAACGGGGACTCCGTCTGCTCCTCTCCGGAGAAGACCGGCGCCGAGAAGACCCACTCGCGCGCGCTCTCCTGCACCAGTTGCGGTGCCTTCGGTATGGTGATCTGCTGCTGCGGCGCGACCGCGACGGAGTTGCTGGCGTACAGCCGACGACCGTCCGCATAGACGATCTCGACGCCCTGGACGTCGGGGAAATTCAGAAAGCTGTTGACCAGTTCGGTGGCGCTGCCGATGTCGCCGTACAGCAATGCCAGCGTGCTCTGGCGCGCCAGCGATTCGACCAGACGCATGCCTTCGTCGTGAACACGCCGCTGAACGGTATCGCCCGATTGCCGCGAGATCAGCATGCTCGATGCGAAGGCGAGAAGCAGAACGCAGCCCGTGAAGCTGATCGCAATGAGTTGCAGCAGGCTCATGTTGCGGATCGGGTTGCGTTGCATCGGGAACTGCTCCTCCGGAACCTAGAGACGACTCGGGAAGACCATATCGAAACGCGGGTCACGCGCGTCGAGTCCCAGACCCAGATGGTCGGCCGTACGGATATTGATTGCCGTGTGCAGTTGCTCCAGTGGCTGCAGCCGTGCAGCGGGCGTCGGTGCCGCTGCGGCCTCGCGGGCCAGGCGACGACCGAGTTCATTGTCGTTCGGGAACAATGCGAACAACGCTCCCTTGGGCACGTGCGACGGGTTGCTCGAGAAGATCACGAGATTGCGATCCCAGGCGGCGCGCAACACCATCTGCAGCACCGAGGCCTCGTCGAGAAACGGCGAAGCCTGCAGCAGCCACAGCGCATCCTGCGGAGAACGCATTCTTGGCAGCAGCTCGCGATACGCATTTGCGCCGTCGCGAATGCTGTCCATGCGTTGGGCGACCAGTTCGTAGCCCGCCGCAGCCGCATCCTGCTTTGCGCGTTCGATCAGCCAGTCGTTCACGTCGACGCCATGGATGACGTGGATACGCCGGACGGCAGGAGCCAGTTCGCGCAGCCTTGCAAACAGCATGCGCGGTGCCGGTGCCAGCGATATCACGGAAACGCCTGGTGCGATCTCGTCCGGCTGTGCGAATACGGCACCGACGATGCGGCGGGTGTTGTTCCCGAGTTGCGCGCTGAGGTCGAGGCCACGCTTGCCGAGCAGGATCACGGCATCGAGTGGCTGGCCGGCGAGTTGGCGCTCGATGGCAGACAGATCTTCTCCCGGGGCGAGTTCATGGACTGCGCTGCGTGCCGATGCCGCCGCGATGCCCTCGGAAATCGAACGGAATACGGCACGGTACGGTTCACGTACCTGCGGGTAGATCACCGCCACGTGCGGCAACGGCGCCTCGTTTGCCAGCACAGGCAGCGCGATCGCGGCCGCCGCCAGCAACGCGGCACACAGCAACAGAAGATGCCTGTGCAGGCGCAGCCGGTACATCATGCATCTCCCGCCGGGAGTGTGCGTGGCGGGTGCCCGACGTACTCGACGTCGTCCGTGCGCCAGGGCAGGAAGGCTCCGGCGGGCGCATCGGCTGCCTCGCTGTAGCAGGCATGCACACCGGCATTCACGCTCAACGTGAACAGGCGGTAGCCTTCTTCCACGCTGATGTCGCTGTCGAGGACGAAGGCGGCGATATAACCGAGCATGTTCAGCGCGTCGCCACCGCGGGCACGCAGGTACGCATCGAGCTGGCGCGCCAGTTGCATGTGTTCGCCTTCGGGCAGGCCCAGCTCGGTGCCGAGCTGCAGCATTGCCTCGACGCGATCATCGCCACTGGCGATCGGGCGCGAGTAGCCCGGTGCGCGCAGGCGGCCGTTGCGTGCAGTACGGCGCGCGATGATCCCGGCGGGCGTAGCCCCTGCCCGTGCTTCGTGCATCGCCTCGGCGATGAACTGGCATGCGTAGTGCGATTGTCCGGGCCCGTAGAGCGTCGAGTCGCTCGCCAGCGTACCCGCATTCACCGCAGCCGCCGGGGTGCAGCGCATAGAGCCACCGAATGCTCCGATCTGGTTGCACCAGATGCGCGGGTCCGGGAACGACATGCACATGAAGCAGGCTTCCAGCCAGCGCGCCATGCCGGGTTTTGGCATGCGGCCGGTGACCTCGAGGATCAGCAGTTCGAAGAAGCCGTGCCGGCCCAGCAGATCGTCGAGCAGCGAGTACGCGCCGACGCGTATTCCGTGGCCCACGCGCCAGCCGCCCTTGTGTGTGACGATGTGCCCATGCCGGACTTCCCAAAAGTGCGATGCGTTCAAGAGGCAGTTCCTTCTGCGCTTGCGCCGGGGCGCGAGTCCACGAATTCGTAATTCTCGTCGCTGACGAACGGAAATGCCTGCAGGCCCTGGCGTCCGGCCTCGAGACCGTGCGCCAGCAATCCCGGCAGGCTGGCAATCTGGTACAGCACGCCCGCGCTGCGCGGTGCGAATCCCAGGTCCAAGCATGCCGCAGCGGCAACGCCCGGTTCCAGCCAGCCGCAACCACCTTCTGCCAGGCAGGCGGCAAAACGATTTCCCCACGCCAGTGCGCGCCATTCGCCTGGAGTATCTGCAAGCAGGCGTGCGGTCCTTGCGGCACGCGGATCCACCACGCCGTACAGGGTGCCGAAGCCCGGTGCAACGCGCAGGTCCCCCGCGTCCGGGCTGCGGTCGATGCGCGCGAGCAGCTCATGAGCGAGGGTGTCCGGGTCGGCGCCGTGCTGGCGCGCAATGAAAGCGGCCGCGTTCTCGACTTCCGCACTGCCGAGATGCTCGCCGCCCAGAAGCCCCATGCCGATCGCGGCAAGATGACGTGTACGGGTACCCGAGGCAGCGGCGCTCATCGTCGCGCGTGTGGCGCCATGGCGTGGCCCCGGGTTGCAGAATGCGACCAGGAAGCGTTGCAGCAATGCACGCTGGCGGGAGTCAGGCAATTCGCCGCGCAGCAGCAGGTAGATCGTTTGCGGGTAATCGAGCTGCTCGATCATCGCCTCGTGCGCGTAGCCGTGACAGCGTGCGGCAGTCGCGATCCACGGGTTGTGCGGATCCGGAATTTCCTCCCAGATGCGGGTTCGCAGGCGGCTGGCGAAACGGGTGTTACGGCTTTCTTCCACGGCTTTTCGGTTTCTGCTGTCGATTCAGAAGCGCATTCGCGCCGTCAGATGCGTGCTGCGCTTCTCCAGCGGGAAGTCGTCGGGTATCAACGACCCGCGGCCGTCGGGTACTGCGGCGAAGGGGGATG
>DAOLKH010000067.1:0-7636 GCA_035331685.1 Pseudomonadales bacterium | reverse complement strand
GACTCGCGTTTGCGGTGATCGCGGATCGTATCGATGGGCTCGTCGCCCGTGGCCTGCTGCGTGACGACCCGGAATGCCTGGCAACGACGGCGACGGGTTTCCGTTATCTGGATTCGGTGCTCACCGAGTTCGTCTGAGCAACCGGATCAGTTGTGGTCCTGCTGAACAGCAGATCACGCACCTCATGTCCCAGACGCAGCCCGCGCGCCTCGAAACGCGTCTGCGGGCGCGTCTGCGGGCGCGGTGCAAAGCAGCCCGCGCCAGCGAGGTTCAGCCACCCAGGCTGCGTCTCGATAGTTTCGAGCATCTGCTGCGCGTAGTCCTCCCAATCGGTCGCTAGGTGGAAGATTCCGCCCGGCTTCAGCTTGCGCTGCACCAGTCGAACGAACTCCGGCTGCACGAGACGACGCTTGTGGTGACGCTTCTTGTGCCAGGGATCGGGGAAAAACAGCAATAGCGCATCGAGCGCGGCGTCGGGGATGCAGTGCTCCAGGACCTCCACCGCATCGTGACAGTAGACCCGTATATTGGTGAGTCCTTGCTCCTCTGCCAGCGCCAGTAACTTGCCTACACCAGGGCGGTGCACCTCGATACCGATGAAGCAGTTGCCGGGATCACGTGCTGCAAGCTCCGCCAGGGTATGACCCATGCCGAAACCGATCTCGACGACCAGACGCGTACTGCCAGGAAACAGGCCGGGGGGGTCGAACATCCCCGCCGCGGGGTCCAGTCCATACTGCGCCCACAGTCGCTCGACCGCCGTACGCTGTGCGGGCGTGAAGCGCCCCTGCCGGCGTACGAAGCTGCGGATCGTGCGTTGTGAGCGCACACTACCGTCGTTGTCTGCGTGACTCACGCACTCATCGCAGCGCGCAGCTTGCCGAGTGCAGCCTGCTCGAGCTGGCGGATACGCTCGGCGGACACTCCGAAGCGGGCGGCCAACTCGTGCAGGGTGGCCTTGTCCTCGACCAGCCAGCGCCGCTGCACGATCTCGCGGCTGCGCTCGTCGAGCGTCGCGACAGCCTGCGCGAGCCGCTCGTGGCTGCTCGTCTCCCAGTCGCTGTCCTCGAGTACCCGCTCGGGATCGAAACGCCGATCCTCGAGGTAGTGTACCGGCGCGAACCGGGCCGTTTCGTCGTCTTCGTCCGTGTCGGCATCGAATGCGACATCGGCCGCACTCAGGCGTCCCTCCATGCGGCGCACCTCCGCAACCTCGACGCCAAGATCACGCGCCACCGCCGCTGCCTCATCGTTGTTCAGCCAACCGAGGCTCTTCTTCACGCTGCGCAGATTGAAGAACAGCTTGCGCTGCGCCTTGGTCGTCGCGATCTTCACGATCCGCCAGTTGCGCAGGATGTATTCGTGCATCTCGGCCTTGATCCAGTGCACCGCAAAGGACACGAGCCGTACACCCTTTTCCGGGTTGAAGCGACGCACGGCCTTCATCAGCCCAACGTTGCCTTCCTGCACCAGATCCGCCAGCGGCAGGCCATAGCCTGAATAGGAACGTGCGATATGGACGACAAACCGCAGGTGAGCAAGCACCAGCTCACGAGCTGCCGTCAGCTCGTCGCGGTAATACAGCGCTTCGGCGAGGTCGCGCTCACGCTCTGCGCTCAGTATCGGAAACGCGTTCACCGCCTGGATGTACGCGTTGATGTTGCCACCCGGGCTCAGCGCCAGCACCGGCTGCAATTCCCTGCTCATCGTTTCGTCTCCTCATCATGGCGACTCAATCTTAGCACTCGCACCCTTTGAGTGCTAAGTGCGCCAAAAATTCCCTCCGTCACGGGCAACGGCGTTCAGGCACCATCGTCGGCGAACAGCGCCTCGACGTAATCGCGCGCGTCGAACTCGCGCAGATCCTCGGCAGTCTCGCCGACGCCGACATAGCGGATCGGCAGGCCGAGTTCGCGCGCCACTGAAAACACAATGCCACCCTTGGCGGTACCATCGAGCTTGGTCAACGCCACACCGCTCACCCCGACCGCCTCGCGGAAGCTGCGCGCCTGCGCCAGACCGTTCTGACCGGTACCGGCATCGAGCACCAGCAGCACTTCGTGCGGCGCCGAAGCATCCAGCTTCTGCATCACACGCACGATCTTGCGCAGCTCCTCCATCAGATTGCTCTTCACATGCAGGCGCCCGGCCGTGTCGGCCAGCAACACATCGCAACCACGCGCGCGCGCCGACTGCAGCGCATCGAAGATCACCGAGGCCGCGTCCGAACCGCTTTTCTGTGCGATCACAGGCACACCGTGGCGCTCGCCCCAGATCTGCAACTGTTCGACGGCGGCGGCACGGAAGGTGTCGCCGGCTGCCAGCATCACGCTGTGCCCCTGCGCCTGGAAGCGGCGCGCCAGCTTGCCGATCGTCGTCGTCTTGCCTGCACCGTTGACACCCACCATCAGGATCACGAACGGCTTGCGCGTCGTGTCGATGGCCAGCGGCACGCTCGCCGGCGTCAACACGTCGACCAACTGCGCCTTCAGTGCCCGATACAGCGCCTGTGGCTCGTCGAGTTCCTTGCGTCGTATCCGCTCGGTCAGGCCGTCGATGATCACGCGCACGGTCGACGTGCCGACGTCGGCCAGCAGCAAGCGCGTCTCGAGCTCCTCGAGCAGATCCTCATCCAGCTCCTTGCGCCCGAGCAACAGAGTGCCAAGCCCGCCGGAAAGTGCACGCCGGGTCTTGTCGAGTCCGCTGCGCAGGCGCGTCAGCCAGCCCGGGCGGGAAGTTCCGACAGCGGCGGCGTCCGGCACGCTCGTCGTCACCTCCGCAGCGAGAGGCGAGAGCGTGGACGGAGCCTCCACGAGCGCCTCGCCGGGGATCGCACTCGCGTCGGCCGGCTGCGCCTGCGACTCCGTATCCTGCGTCTTCTTGCGGCCGAAGATCCTGAGCACTGTTCGAGTCACCACACAGGGAGGGGGGGCGATTATACGGTATCCTTCGCGTCCATCCTGCCGCAGCCACCGTATCCACTGCCGCCCCCATGTCACGACGCCCCTCACGCCCCCCGGCGCTCAGCGAACTGCGCATCATTGGCGGTCGCTGGCGCGGACGGCGGATCGCATTCCACGCAATCGAGGGGGTGCGGCCGACACCGGACCGCGTGCGCGAAACGCTGTTCAACTGGCTGCAACCCGTACTTCCCGGCAGTCGTTGCCTGGACCTGTTCTGCGGCAGCGGGGCACTGGGGATCGAAGCACTGTCGCGCGGGGCCGCAAGCGCGACCCTGCTCGACACATCGGCTGCGGTCCTGCGTGATGTTGCCCGGAACCTGCGCCACCTCGACGCCACCGGCGCCGAGCTGGTGCACGCCGACGCACTCGAATGGCTGCGCGTGGCAAAGGGAGGTGGCTGGAATGTCGTGTTCCTGGATCCACCGTTCGGTCACGGGATCATCGCAGCGTGCCTGCCACTGCTCGCCGCCCCCGGCGTACTGGCGCCCGCAGCCCGCGTATATGTGGAATCGGCCATCGGCGAACCCGCACC
Source organism: Pseudomonadales bacterium (assembly GCA_035331685.1). GTDB lineage: Bacteria > Pseudomonadota > Gammaproteobacteria > Pseudomonadales > UBA5518 > UBA5518. The sequence goes on along the minus strand of DAOLKH010000067.1, from coordinate 4,141 downwards.
CGAACTGCCAACAGGCTGGGCGCTGCACCGCGAAAAAGCCGCCGGTCAGGTCAGCTACCGCTTGCTGATGACCCCTTAGCGTCGAGCGTCGGAGACCACGACCGGACTCGGCCTCCGTGAAGATGACACCCAAAGATGAATTTGTCGCGGACCCGCGATTTGGCTACCATGCGCCCCCGTCACCGCATCGACACGGATCGATCATGCGCACGGTCATCTACCCTGGTACCTTCGATCCGATAACGAACGGCCACATCGACCTCGTCGAACGCGCCTGCAGGCTGTTCGATCATGTGGTGGTCGCCATCGCGCGCAGTGAGCGCAAGCGGCCGCTGTTCTCTCTTGAAGAACGCATCACGCTCTGTGAAGCGGCGCTGGGACACCTGCAGAACGTCGAGATCGTGGGTTTCGATATCCTGGTCGTGAAGTACCTGCGCGAGCGGCATGCCTGTGCGGTGTTGCGAGGCCTGCGTGCGGTGTCTGACTTCGAATATGAATTCCAGCTTGCGAACATGAACCGCGCGATGGACACCTCCTTCGAGACGGTGTTCCTTACCCCGGCAGATCACCTTTCCTATATATCATCGACACTGGTGCGCGAAATTGCCTCGCTGCAGGGCGACGTCAGCCAGTTCGTGCACCCGATCGTGCGCCAGGCATTGCTGGATAAATTTGCAGACCCGGCTTGAGCCACGCCGCGAAACCGGATTGCCTGTACCCCCCCGCAGCCAGTTCATTCCCTGTCGCGTGGCTTCGCTGTGCTGGCACGACAACCAAGGCAGCGTGCGAAGGTCTGGCGCGCCGGCCCTGCAACGAGCACCTCGGCAGCCTGATGTGTGTTGCCACCGGAGGCGGTGAACGGCAGCGAAACCAGGAATGCGGCCGTCCCGGCAACGGTCGTGACCAGCAACAGCGGTCGTGCGACCAGCAGATCCCCGGTCATGGCCATGAAGCCCGGATCCTCTTCGACAGGTTGCGCATCGGCGTACCAGGGGGCGAGCAGCGCCAGACCGAGAGCGGCAACCGCAAGCCGCGCCGTGATCGCATTTTTCATGGGCGTCTCCAAATATGGTGAAGGATCGGCAATGCCGTGCGCGCATCGCGCGGCGAAGCGCACGGACAGGATAGACCGTTTATGTACGGAGCGCTCAGGGGGAGGGTGTCGCAAAACATTACGAGCTCCGCTGCGATGGCGTTGTCACACGCCGATCATGCCAATGCTCAAAGGGCTTTTGCGGCAGTCTCTTCAGCTCAGCGCTGGCAGTGTGGACAGTAGAACGTGCTGCGCTGGGCATGGTGCAGCATGCGGATCGGCGTACCACAGCGAACACACGGCTGCGCGGCACGCCCGTACACGCCGAGTTCAAGCGCGAAGTACCCCGGTGCACCATCACTATCGACATAATCACGCAGTGTCGTACCACCACGCGCGAGCGCTGCCTCGAGCACCGCGCGCACGCTGGTTGCCAGCGTGAGGTAGCGCGCGAGCGCGATCCTCCCGGCCGCACGGCGTGGGTCGATGCCGGCACGAAACAGCGCCTCGTTTGCATAGATGTTGCCGACCCCGACCACGACCCCGGCGTCCATCAGCAACTGCTTCACGCTGCTGTGCCGGCCACGCGAGCGCCGGAACAGGTACGCACCGTCGAAGTCCGCTTCCAATGGCTCCGGACCGAGTGCAGCGAGCAGGGGGTGCTTGCTCGCCTCCTCGCCCACCCAGAGCACGGCGCCGAAACGGCGCGGATCGTGATAACGCAGCAGGCTGCCATCGTCCCAGCAGAATTCCAGGTGATCGTGCTTGCGCCGAGGCTTCGCAGGGGAAGTAAGCACACGCAAACTCCCGGACATCCCGAGATGCACGAGCAGTGTGCCAATGGTGAAACGAAACAACAGGTATTTGCCGCGCCGATCGATCGTCAGCAGCGACTGCCCACCCAGCAGAGCGGCCAGCCCGGGAGTCACTGGCCAGCGCAGGCGGTTTTCGAGCACCGCCACTGCTGCAATACGCCGTCCCCGCAGCCGCGACAGGATGCCTCGTCGCGTCGTCTCTACCTCGGGCAGCTCCGGCACGCCACGCTCTCAGTCGTCACGCTGGCGCCGGAAAATGCAGTCGGCAAAGACAAAAAACCCGGCCGCAGCCGGGTTCTTTCTCGCGCTCGCGCAATTCGCTCTCACTTGATCTTGGCTTCCTTGTACGCCACGTGCTTGCGCACGACCGGATCGTACTTCTTGAACTCCAGCTTGTCAGGCGTGGTGCGCTTGTTCTTGTCGGTCGTGTAGAAGTGCCCAGTGCCGGCACTGGATACGAGCTTGATCTTGTCACGCATGGCTACGGTTGCTCCCGGTGTTGCTTCAGATACGCACGCCGCGCCCGCGCAGCTCGGCGATCACGCTGTCGATACCCTTCTTGTCGATGATCCGCATGCCCTTGGCCGATATGCGCAGGGTCACGAAGCGCTTCTCTTCCTCGACCCAGAACCGGTGCTTGTGCAGGTTCGGTTCGAAACGGCGCTTCGTCTTGTTGTTGGCATGGGATACGTTGTTTCCGACCGCTGGACGCTTCCCGGTTACCTGACACACCTTGGACATCGATGGAGCCTCACGAAGAATTTGTCTCGGCGCATGCACGCGCTGCCGTCGCGCCTGCCCGAAAGAGCGCGACTTTATATCAGAAGCTCCCGAGGCAGACAAGGCAGGTGCAGTGATCGGGTATTTTTGCGCCCTTACAACAAGCCGCGCTCGGCAAACGACAGCGCCTCGCTCTCGCCGACGACAAAGTGATCCAGCACCCGGATATCGACCACGCCAAGCGCGCCCTTCAGGCGCTGCGTCAAGCGCTGATCTGCCTGCGAGGGCTCGGCGATTCCCGACGGATGATTGTGCGCAAAGATCAACGCTGCCGCATTCAACGCCAGTGCACGCTTGACGATCTCGCGCGGGTACACGCTCGCGCCGTCGATCGTGCCGCGGAACAGCTCCTCGTAACTGATCACGGTATGCTGGTTATCGAGGAACAGGCAGGCAAACACCTCGTGCGGCAGACCGCGCATCTTGAGCTGCAGGAACTGCCGTACTTCATCCGGTGACGCCAGCGCCTGCCCACGACTGATGCGGCACAGCAGGTAACGTCGTGTCAGCTCGAGCGCAGCCTGCAGCTGCACATACGTCGCATCGCCAAGGCCGCGCGCGGCACAGAAGACTTCACGCTCGGCGTCGAGCAGATGCCGCAGCCCTCCGAAGCAACTCAGCACGTCGCGCGCGCGATCGACTGCAGTACCACCCGGGAGACCGGTACGCAGCAGGACCGCCAGCAACTCGGCGTCGGAGAGGGCGTGCGCACCGTGATCGAGCAGGCGCTCACGTGGGCGTTCTTCGATGGGCCAATTCCGGATGCTCATCGCGAACCTCCCTGTCCGCGGCGAATCGGGTCGCACGACTATACTAGAATGCCGTGGTGAGGTGGAACTGCACCGTCCGTACGAATCGTCTCCGCCCCTGGACACCCCGACACATGGCACGACTCGAGCACAGAAAGATTCTCCTCGGTGTGACCGGAGGTATTGCGGCCTACAAATCGGCCGAACTGGTACGCCGCCTGCGCGATGCCGGCGCCGAGGTACGCGTGGTAATGACCCCGGGCGCGAGCGCGTTCATCACACCGCTGACGATGCAGGCGCTCTCCGGCAATCCGGTACACCGCGAGCTGCTGGATGAAAATGCGGAGGCGGCGATGGGGCATATCGAACTGGCGCGCTGGGCAGAGCTGGTGCTGATCGCTCCGGCGAGCGCAGACTTCATTGCACGCCTCGCCCATGGGCTCGCGAACGATCTCCTGAGTACGCTCTGCCTCGCGGCCACGGCACCGGTGTACGTCGTCCCCGCGATGAATCGGGCCATGTGGGGTGCCGCCGCAACACAGCACAACTGCGCCCTGCTCGCACAACACGGCATCACGTTGCTGGGACCCGCCAGTGGTTCGCAGGCCTGCGGAGATAGAGGACCCGGACGAATGCTCGAACCGCAGGACCTGCTCGCGGCAGTGGACGCACATTTCGGCGGCAGCCAGCTCGCGGGAGTGCGGGTGCTGATCGACGCCGGCCCCACGCGCGAGGCGATCGATCCGGTGCGCTACATCAGCAAC
>DAOLKH010000066.1:0-7639 GCA_035331685.1 Pseudomonadales bacterium | reverse complement strand
CAATGGCGCGCCGTGCCGGCTACACAGCAGTGATCTCGCACCGCTCCGGCGAGACCGAGGACACGACGATCGCGGATCTCGCGGTCGGTACTGCTGCGGGCCAGATCAAGACCGGCTCGTTGTGCCGCTCCGACCGCGTGGCGAAGTACAACCGGTTGTTGCGCATCGAGGCCGAGCTGGGAGCGCGCGCGCCGTACCGTGGTCGAGCCGAGCTTCGGCGCGGTTGAGCCGGTGCAGACATTCCGGACGCGCCTCGCCTCCACAGGATCCCGAGCATGATCCGGTGGAAGTGGGTCAGTGCCGGACTCGCGTTGCTGCTGTTCGCGTTGCAGGCAGCGCTGTGGATCGGGCAGGGCAGCGTGGCCGAGGTGGTCGCGCTGCAACGTCAGATCGACACGTATCGACAGGGCAATACGGCGCTGCGCGAGCGTAACCAGCGCCTCGAGGTCGAGGTGCAGGAATTCAAGAGCGGTCTCGACAGCGTCGAGGAGATGGCGCGTGAGGAGCTCGGCATGGTGCGTGAAGGAGAAACCTTTTATCTGCTGGTCAAGCCCTGAGTCGTGAGCGTACCGATGCCGGGCAGCGACAGTGAGGGCATGCACTTGCAGGCGTCCGTCTGGGGCGTGGTCCCGGCGGCCGGCAGCGGCGCGCGCATGGGTGGAGAGATTCCCAAGCAGTACCTCCCGCTGGCCGGCAAGGCGCTGGCTGAGCACACGCTCACGGCGCTGCTCGCGGTGAAGGGTATTCGCGAGATAGTGGTTGCCATTGCACCCGCTGATTCACACTGGAGCAAACTGCCGGCACCGATGCGCTCGCGCGTGCGTGTTGTCGACGGTGGTCCGATGCGGGCCGTGTCGGTGCTGAATGCGCTGCGTGGTTTCTCGGTCACACCCCATCCCGACGACTGGGTGCTGGTGCACGACATGGCGCGGCCCTGCGTGCGCCCGGAGCGAATTGCGGCCATGGTGCGCGAGCTCGCAGGTGACGCGGTGGGCGGGCTGCTGGCGGTGCCGCTGGCCGATACGCTGAAACGAGCCGATGGTGCTCAGCGCGTGACGGCCACGCTGGGCCGCGAGGCATTGTGGCGTGCGCAGACACCTCAGATGTTCCGTTTCGGTCTGCTCCAGCGCGCGCTCGACGAGGCACTCGACGCCGGGGTCGAAGCCACCGACGAGGCAATGGCGATCGAGCGACTGGGTTTGCGCCCGCGGCTGTTGCTCGGCAGCGAGGACAACATCAAGGTCACGCGTCCCGAAGACGTGCCGCTTGCCGAATTCCACCTGAACCGTTACGGGGTGCAGCGATGAGGATCGGTCACGGATACGATGTGCATCGCTTCGGCGAGGGTGACTCGGTGATCCTCTGCGGCGTGCGGATCCCGCACACGCACGGACTCGTTGCTCACTCGGATGGCGATGTTGCGCTGCACGCGCTGTGCGATGCACTGCTTGGCGCGATCGCAGCCGGCGACATTGGTCGACACTTCCCCGATACCGACTCACGCTTTCGCGGTGCGGACAGCCGGGGTTTGCTGCGTGCCTGCATGGCCCTGGTGAGCGAGGCCGGTTACCGGCTCGGTAATGCCGATGTCACGATCATCGCCGAGCGCCCGCGACTCGCGGCGCACATCACGGCGATGCGAACCAATGTCGCAGCGGACCTGGATGCACTGGACACGGATGTGAACGTCAAGGCGACCACCAGCGAGAGCGTGGGGTTCGTCGGCAGACACGAAGGCATCGCCGCACACGCAGTGGTGCTGCTGGTGACATCGGCCAGGGACGCGGGCGGATGAGGCACGATGGCATCGGAATGACCTCGCAGCGCACGCGCGCACGAATGATCGAACGGCTGTTCGAGCAGGGGGTCAGTGATATTCGCGTGCTCGAAGTCCTGCGCACCACGCCACGCCATCTGTTCGTCGACGAGGCGCTGGCGCACCGTGCGTACGAGGACGCCGCACTGCCGATCGGTTTCAACCAGACCTTGTCGCAACCTTATGTTGTTGCACGCATGACCGAACTGCTGCTTGCGGGCGGGCGTCTGGGCAATGTGCTCGAAATCGGTACCGGATCCGGTTATCAGACGGCGGTACTCGCGCGGCTGGTGGATGCCGTGTGTTCGGTGGAGCGTATCCGCGCGCTGCAGGAGCGCGCGCGTATCCGGCTGCGCGAACTGAAGCTCTACAACGTCGCATTGCGCCACGGGGATGGCTTTGCCGGCTGGCCTTCGCGCGCACCGTTCGATGGCATCCTGACCACTGCCGCACCGCGCGCCATTCCCGTCCAGCTGGTCGAGCAACTGCGAGTCGGTGGCCGGATGGTCATCCCGATCGGGGACGAGCGCGTACAGCATCTGACCGTGGTCACCCGTACCGAGGATGGGCACGAGAGTCGCGAAATCGAACCGGTACGTTTCGTGCCATTGCTTGGCGGAACGGTTCGCTGAAATTGTCTTCGCTGCTGTTTGCCGTTGAGCGCACTCTCCATCCCCGAGCGTGGCCCTTCATTCAGTAGTTCCGGCTTTGCCACCATGATGTGAAAAGTACCGTTTTTCGGCCCCTGATGGTTGACAAGTGGCCATGAACCACGCAAATTGCTGTCAGACAAACAATTGAAAAATCATACCGATAACAACTTTTGTTAAACAGAACGCACAATAAAGTCGCGCAACAGCATAATATAGGGCGAGATCTGTCGGAGACGGCCTGGGGCATACCAGCCAGCGGAATGAATGAGTCGATCGAACGCATACATTGTCATCCTTGCCGCCGGGGTACTGCTCGGCCTGGCAGGTTGCGGGAGCCGCCCGTACTACTCGGATATCCCAGAACCGGAGGTGCCGGAACCCGGGGCGCGTGTCGCCGTGGTTCAGCCACAGACCAACGTCTACACGGTGAAGTCCGGCGATACCCTGCATTCGATCGCGTTTGCGGCCGGTACCGACTGGTCGAGGCTGGCGCGTCTGAACGGCATTTCCGCACCGTACACGATCTATCCGGGGCAGCGTCTGCGGTTGAGCACCTCGCGCGAGCCACTGACCCTGGGCATGGATTCCGACCGATCGGCGGTGCCTGCGGTTGCGACGATGCCGCGTGCACAGCCATCGACCGGAACATCGGGCGTGTCGACTCAGGCGCAATCGACGCAGGCACCTGCAAGCGCACCGCTGCCAGCGGCCAGCGCCAAGCCTGGGGATTGGCTCTGGCCGGGAACAGGCAGGGTGGTGCAGGGGTTTGCAAACGGTGCGCAGCCGCACAAGGGAATCGATATTGCCGGCAACACCGGCGACGCGGTCGTGGCCGCGCGCGGCGGTACCGTGGTGTATGCGGGCAATGGCATACGTGGCTACGGCAACCTGCTGATCATCAAGCACGACGCGCATTGGCTGAGTGCCTATGCGCACAACAGCAGGCTGCTCGTTGCCGAAGGGGATTCGGTGCGGGCAGGGCAACGGATCGCCGAGATGGGAGACAGCGGAACCGACCGACCCAAGCTGCACTTCGAGGTGCGCAGGCAGGGCAATCCGGTCGATCCGTTGCAGGTGCTGCCCGGACGGTGACTGGACGACGATACAACTCATAGAAAGGGGGCGACGCGATGGCAATGGAAGCAGGCGTACGGTTCGAGGATGAGGCGCAGGGAGCGGCGGAAGCCGGATTCGATGCCGAATTCGCAGGCGACATCGGTGGCCTGGAGCAAGTCGAGGCCGACGATCGTGATGAGGAGTTCCTCGCCGTCCGGCGGGAGGAGGCTGGTGCACAGCGCGCGCTGGATGCCACCCAGTTGTATCTGAGCGAGATCGGCTTCTCGCCGCTGCTTACCGCTGAGGAAGAGCGCCACTACGCACGCCTTGCGCTGCGTGGAGACGCGGCAGGGCGCAAGCGCATGATCGAGAGCAATCTGCGTCTGGTCGTGAAGATCTCGCGACGCTACCTGAATCGCGGTCTGTCGCTGCTCGACCTGATCGAGGAGGGCAACCTTGGCCTGATCCGCGCGGTCGAAAAGTTCGACCCCGAACGTGGTTTCCGTTTTTCGACCTACGCGACCTGGTGGATCCGTCAGACCATCGAGCGCGCGATCATGAATCAGACGCGCACGATCCGGTTGCCGATCCACGTGGTCAAGGAGCTGAATGTCTATCTGCGTGCCGCACGCGAGCTCACGCAGCGTCTCGACCACGAGCCATCGGCGGAGGAGATTGCCGAACTGGTCGACAAGCCGGTAGAGGACGTCAAGCGCATGCTCGGACTGAACGAGCGCGTGACATCGGTCGACGTACCGCTCGGTCCGGACTCGGACCGTTCGTTGCTGGATACGATCGCCGACCAGCAGGTATCGGACCCGGCTGAACTGCTGCAGGAAGAAGACATGCGCGAGAGCATTGCGGCATGGCTCGAAGAGCTGAACGAGAAGCAACGCGAAGTGATCGCGCGGCGTTTCGGACTCAGTGGCTACGAGAGCGCGACGCTGGAGGACGTGGGGCGTGCGATCGGCCTGACGCGCGAGCGGGTGCGCCAGATCCAGGTAGAGGCGCTGCGGCGCCTGCGCGAAATTCTCGAGAGACAGGGATTGACCGGCGAGGCGGTCTTCGGCTGAGGCTGTCCCGGTCAGATCTTCTCTTGCGTGTCCATGGACCGGATCTGCGGGGCCGGGGAGGCGCCCGCAGCCCTGGTTCCTGAACGTCGGGCCAAAACGTTCGAGTCAGAGATTCAGCGCACCAGGTATTGCAGCTTGTTCGGGACGCCGTTCCACTGTTCGGCGTCGGCCATCTCGTCCTTCTTTTCCGTGATGTTCGGCCACACCTGGGCAAGTTCTGCGTTGATTTCGAGGTACGCCTGCTGGTCATCGGGCAGTTCGTCCTCGGAGAAGATCGCATCGACCGGGCATTCCGGCTCGCACAGCGCACAGTCGATGCATTCGTCCGGGTGGATCACGAGGAAGTTCGGTCCTTCGTAGAAGCAGTCCACCGGGCACACTTCAACGCAGTCGGTGTGCTTGCAATTGATGCAGTTGTCTCCAACGACGAAAGTCATGTCGTGCGGGCCTCTTGCGGCAGTTTGCGGAAATTTCGGAAGCGGGCCCAGTTTATCACGTCGTGCGCTTCGCGCCAGAGATGCATTGAAAATTCATCTATAGATCACGCGCTTCCAGACCGAGTTCATAGAGCAGCGCGTGCGCTTCGCGCGGTGTCAGTGCGTCGGGGTCGACGTTGCGCAGTCGAGCCAGCAATGCCTCGCCGCGCGGGTCCACGTCGAATGGCAACTGAGCCTGCGCCGGTGGTGTGCTCGCAGGGCTGCCCGGGTGCGGGCTTTCCAGTTCGCGCAGCTTGCAACGTGCCTCCGCGATTACCGATTGCGGCACACCGGCGAGTGCTGCCACCTGCAGCCCGTAGCTGCGGTTCGCCGGACCCGGGCGTACCGCGTGCAGGAACACGATGCGATCGGCGTATTCGGTTGCATCGAGGTGGACATTTGCGACCCCTTCGGTCACTTCCGGCAATGTGGTCAACTCGAAGTAATGCGTGGCGAACAGGGTGAATGCACGCTGCTCGCGCGCAAGCCGCGCTGCCGCTGCCCATGCCAGCGACAGGCCGTCGAAGGTACCGGTGCCGCGACCGATCTCGTCCATCAGCACCAGGCTGCTTGCAGTGGCATTGTGCAGGATCGTCGCGGTTTCGGTCATTTCCACCATGAACGTCGAGCGCCCGCCAGCGAGATCGTCCGATGAGCCGATGCGCGTGAAGATGCGGTCGACCAGCGGGATTTCCGCTTCTCTGGCCGGCACGAAGCTGCCGATGTGCGCGAGCAGAGTGATCAGCGCCACCTGGCGCATGTAGGTGGATTTGCCGCCCATGTTCGGCCCGGTGATGATCAGCATGCGCGTGTGTTCGTCGAGTGCGAGGTCGTTCGGGATGAACGGCGCATCGAGCACGCGCTCGACGACCGGATGGCGTCCGGCGCTGATGCGCAGACGCTGTCCCTCACTGAATCGCGGCCGACAGTAATCGAGGGCGGCGGCGCGCTCGGCCAGCGTGGCGAGCACGTCGAGTTCGGCCAGCGCGGCCGCCGCACGTTGCAGCGGCACCAGATCATCCAGCAGGCGGTCGAGCAGTCGCTCGTAGAGCCATTTTTCGCGTGTGAGAGAGCGCGCGCGCGCGCTGAGTGCCTTGTCCTCGAAGGCCTTCAGCTCGGGTGTGATGTAGCGTTCGGCGTTCTTCAGCGTCTGGCGGCGTATGTAGTCTGCGGGGGCCTGTGCGGCCTGCGCGCGTCCGAGTTCGATGTAGTAGCCGTGCACGCGGTTATAGCCTACGTGCAGGTTCGCAAGCCCGGTACGTTCGCGTTCGCGCGTCTCGAGCGCCAGCAGGAAGTCGTGCGCACCGGAATCGAGGCGGCGCAGTTCGTCGAGTTCCTCGTCGTAACCGTCGGCGATCACGCCTCCATCACGTATCACTACCGGCGGGTTCTCGCTGATCGCACGAGCCAGTTCGGCAACGAGTGCCGGAAACTCGCCGATCGCATTCAGCAGCCTGCGTGTCGATGGTGCCTCGAGCGGCGCGCAGCAGCCGTGCAGTGCAGGCAGGCTCCCCAGTGCCGCACCGAGTCGACTCAGGTCACGCGGGCGGGCCGAACGCAGTGCCACGCGTGCGAGGATGCGTTCGATGTCGCCGATCGCCGCCAGCACCTCGCGTGGCGCGTCGTAGCGGGCATCGTCGAGCAGTTCTGCAATTGCCGCCTGACGCGCCTCGAGTTCGTCACGCCGGCGCAGTGGTCGGCGCAGCCAGCGCCGTAGCCAGCGCCCGCCCATCGCGGTGCGCGTGGTGTCGAGCACCCACGCCAGCGTGTATTCGTCGCCGCCGGTGAAATTGCTGTCGATCTCGAGATTGCGCAGCGACGCTGCATCGAGCACCACGGCGTCTTCGCGTGCGTCTGCCAGCAGTGCCCGCACATGCGGCAGCTCGCTGCGTTGGGTCTCGCGTGCGTAGCGCAGCAGGCAGCCGGCCGCGCCGATTCCCGCGCTCAGGTGCGCGCACCCGAAGCCCTCGAGATCCCGGGTGCCGAACTGTGCGTTCAGCAACTCGGTTGCACTGCGGACGTCGAATTCCCACGGTGCGCGCGTGCGCAGTCCCGCCTGGTTCGCGAGTGCTGCGCGACGTGCGCTGTGCTCGGCCGCGAGCAGTTCGGCTGGCTGCAGTCTGCGCAGTTCCCCGCCGAGTGCCTCCTCACCGTCGACTTCGAGGACGTGGAAGCGTCCGCTCGCAAGATCCAGCGCTGCGATCCCGAAACGTGTACCCGCTTCCGCCACGGCGACCAGCAGGTTGTCGCGTGTCGCGTCGAGCAGCGATTCGTCGGTCAGCGTGCCGGGTGTGACGATGCGCGTGACTTCGCGCTCGACCGGGCCCTTGCTCGTGCCGGGATCGCCAATTTGCTCGCAGATCGCGACCGAGACGCCAGCGCGCACCAGCCGCGCCAGATACCCCTCGGCCGCATGGTGGGGCACGCCGGCCATCGGGATCGGTTGCCCGGCAGACATGCCGCGCGCAGTGAGCGTGATATCGAGCAGCGCGGCGGCGCGCCTGGCGTCGTCGTGAAACAGTTCGTAGAAGTCGCCCATGCGGTAGAACAGCAACTCGTTCGGAT
>DAOLKH010000065.1:0-7694 GCA_035331685.1 Pseudomonadales bacterium | reverse complement strand
TCAGTGCCTCCCTGTCCCGGCCATGCCGGGGTCCGCGTGGACGAGCGCGTCCACCACCCGCTCCATCGCCGCCGCACGCGAGCCCTTCACCAGGATCACGCAACCGGGGCGGTCGAAGCCGCGGCAGGCGGCGATCAGTTCTTGATGTGATGCGAAGATGCGGGCACCGGTGCCGAATCCCGCGGCGAGCGCCTCGGCATGTTCGCCGCAGGCGAGCAACTGCGTGATGCCTCGCAGGCGCGCATGCTCCCCGACTTCACGATGCAGTTCGCGGCTACCGGCGCCGAGTTCGGCCATCGCACCGAGCACCAGCACACGCTCGCCGTCGAAACTCGCCAACGAGTCGATCGCAGCCCGCACCGACCCCGGATTGGCGTTGTAGCTGTCGTCGATCAGCAAGGCGCCGCGCGCCGTGACTCGCGGCTGCATGCGCCCTGCGACCGGAACGACCGACTGCAGGCCGGCGCGAATCGCCTCGGGCCGCACACCAAGCGCCACCCCGACTGCAGCAGCGCATACGGCGTTCGCCACCTGCTGTACGCCCGGCACCGCGAGGCAGACATCGACGCGTCCTGCCGGCGTCAGCAGACGAAAGCCTGCGCAGCCATCCTGCAGCCGTACGTCTTCGGCGCACACGTCGGCGAGTGCATCGCCTCGCACACTGGCGCCGATCACACGCCGCGATCCGACACGCGCACGCCACGTGGCAGCGAAGGGATCGTCGAGGTTCAGGATGGCGGTGCCATCGGCAGCGAGCGCCTCGTAGATTTCACCCTTGGTGGCGGCCACTGCCGCCAGCGTGCCGAAGCCCTGCAGGTGCGCCGGCAACGCATTCGTGACCAGCGCCACATCCGGGCGCACGAATGCGGCCAGGTACGCGATGTCGCCGGGCCTGGCGGCCCCCATCTCGATGACCGCCGCATGTGCCTGCGGCCCCAGGCCCAGCAGCGTCAGCGGCACTCCGACCTCGTTATTGAGGTTGCCGGCGGTGGCGTGCACCGGACCGCGGGTGCGCAGGATCGCTGCAATCATCTCGCGCGTCGTCGTCTTGCCGGCGCTGCCGGTCAACGCCACCACGGGGCCGCCGAACAGCTCTCGGTTATGGCGTGCAATCCCGCCGAGCGCCCGCAGCGTGTCGGGCACCAGCAGCACCGGAACACCGGCGCTGACCGGACGCGAGCACAGCAGTGCAACCGCCCCCCTGCGCTCGGCTTCACCGACAAAGGCATGCGCATCGAAGCGCTCACCGCACAGCGCGACGAACAGGCTTGCCGGCGCAATCGTGCGCGAATCGGTGCTCACGGCGGTGAAAGACGCGTCGCGCGCGGGTGCAGCCACACCCAGCACACGCGCCACCTCCACCAGGCCCATCGCGCGCATCATGGGCGCGCCTCCCGCGCCGCGAGTGCCGCACGCGCAATGACAGCGTCGCTGAATGGCGCGCGCACCCCACGCGCTTCCTGGTATTCCTCGTGCCCCTTGCCGGCGATCAGCACACAATCACCCGGTGCAGCCTGATCGATTGCGTGGCGGATCGCCGCAGCGCGATCGCATTCACGGCGCGCGCCCGCAGCCGGGATTCCGGTAGCGATGTCGTCGATGATCGCCTGTGGATCCTCGCTGCGCGGGTTGTCGCTGGTCAGCAGCACTTCGTCGGCATGCTCCCAGGCGATACGTCCCATCAACGGGCGCTTGGCGCGATCACGATCGCCACCACAACCGAAGACGCACCACAGTCTCCCGCTGGCATGTTCGCGCAACGCGCGCAGCGTCTGCTCCAGCGCGTCCGGCGAGTGCGCATAATCGACGATGACGAGCGGAGCACCCGCGACATCGATCCGCTGCATTCTTCCGGGCACCGCGGGTGCGTTCTCCAGCGCGGCAAGCGCGTCGCCCAGCGTCACGCCACTCATGCACAGCGAGCCAAGCACTGCCAGCGCGTTATACAGGTTGAAGCGCCCGAGCAGCGGCACACGCAGCGTCCCCGCCCCCCACGGACTGAGGATCTCGGCGAGCAGCCCTCGTGATTCGGCCGTGACGCGCACAGCCCGCAACGGTGCATCACCGTCGCCGAGTGCATAGCCGAGCCCCTGCACGTCGCCTGGCAAGGTCTGCAGCAGCTGCCGCCCCCAGCCATCATCGGCATTGATCACCGCATGCCGAAGCCCGGGGTGCGCGAACAGCAGGCGCTTGGCAGCGGCATAGTTCTCGAGCGTACCGTGGTAGTCGAGATGATCGTGACTGAGATTGGTGAACACGGCGGTGTGCAGATGTACCGCACGCACGCGACCCTGTTCGAGCGCGTGCGAAGACACCTCGAGTGCCGCGGCCCGTGCACCCCCGGCGCGCAGCGCACCCAGCATGCGCTGGATCGAAACCGCATCGGGGGTGGTGTGCCGGGTTGCGTCGAGCCGACCCGGGAAGCCCCACCCGAGCGTTCCAATCACGCCACAGCGCGTCCCCAGCGATTCCAGTGCTGCGGCGATCAACTGCGTGCAGGTCGTCTTACCGTTGGTTCCGGTCACCCCGAACAGCGTCAGCTCCCGAGACGGGTCACCGTAGAACCGCCCTGCAATCTCGCTGACCCGCTCGGCGAGCCCAGACACCGCAACGATTGCGTCCGAGGATGCGGCACCGCTCGCTGCGTCCACCAATACCACACGCGCGCCCCGACCAAGCGCGTCGGCAGCAAACGCCATACCGTCATGTTGAGCGCCGCGCAGAGCGATGAACGCCTCGCCGGCGCGTACTTCCCGGCTGTCGAGGCTGAGGCCCGACAGCGCAACAGCACCTTGCGCCGTTCCCGCGAACTCGGGCAGCAGTTCGGCAAGCGTACGCGCCGTGGCCGCCGTGGCGCTCATGCCGGCTTCCTCGCCAACGCCGGCGCCGGCGCGGGTGGCAGGATCTGCTCCAGATCGTCGGGAGCCACATTCATCAGACGCAGCGCGCCGGCAACCACGGACGAAAACACCGGTGCAGCGATCGCACCACCGAAATAGACACCACCGCGCGGATCACTGACGATCACCACGCCGACCACGCGCGGATCGCTGGCCGGGGCAAAGCCTGCAAACAGCGACACATAGCGATCCGCCTCGTAGCCGTGGGACCCGAGGCGATGCACCGTCCCGGTCTTGCCGGCAACCGTGTAACCCTTGATTGCGGCCCGCACGGCCGTGCCGCCCGGCTGGGTCACGGTGCGCATCATCGTGATCAGCTCGGCAACCGACTCGCGCTCATACACCTGCTTTTCCTGGCGCGTCTCGCGCGCACGCAGCAGCGTGATCGGGCGTTCGACACCGCCCGCAGCAATGACGCTGTACGCCCGTGCAAGCTGCAGCGGCGTCACCGACAGCCCGTAACCAAACGCGAAGTTGGCACGCGCCACATCGCTCCACTTGCGCGGCGCAGGCAGCCTGCCAATGCTCTCACCCGGAAAGCCGGTGCCCAGCGACTGCCCCAGACCGGCGCGCACGAACACATCACGGATCGCGTTCGGTTCCAGTGACAGTGCAATCTTGGTGGTTCCGACCTGGCTCGACTTGGTAATCACGCCGCCCAGCGACAACAGCCCGTAATTGCTGTGATCACGGAATGTCTTGCGCCCGACGCGGATATACCCGGGAGAAGTGTCGATCGTCATCCCCGGGTGGTACTTGCCGCTTTCCAGCGCGGCAATCATCGTCAGCGGTTTCATCGTCGAGCCGGGTTCGAACTGGTCCGTGATCGCCCGGTTGCGCAGCGCCTGCCCGATATCCGCGCCCCGATTGTTGGGGTTGTACGACGGCACATTGGCCATTGCGAGCACTTCACCGCTGCGCGCATCGATCAGCACCACGCAGCCGGCTTCGGCGCCGGCGGCTTCGACCGCCTTCGCCAGTTCGCGGTGTGCCAGATACTGCATGCGCAGGTCGAGGCCAAGCTCGAGCGCCCGTCCCGGGCGCGCCGGACTCAATTCCTGCACGTCGCGGATCACGTGACCGAACAGATCCTTGATGACCTGCTTCGACCCCTCCACGCCGGCCAGCCACTCGTCGTACGCGAGCTCTATGCCTTCCTGCCCGTGATCGTCGACATTGGTGAACCCGATCACGTGTGCAGCAATCTGCCCGGCAGGATAGAAGCGCTGGTATTCCCGGCGTGCGTAGACTCCGGCGATGCCCAGATCGAGCACGCGCTGGGCGTCGGCCGGCGTCATGCGACGGCGCAGATACGCGAACTCGCGGTTCGCCAGTGCGCGCATGCGCTGCTCCAGCTCGCCCGCTGGCACCTCGAGTGCACCCGCAAGCCGCGCCCAGTCTCCGGCCTGCATGCCGGCCACCAGCTGGCGCGGATTCGCCCACAGCGTCTGTACCGGCGTACTGATCGCCAGCGGTTCACCATTGCGGTCCGAGATGATTCCCCGGTGCGCCGGGATCGGCTCCACACGCAGCGAGCGTGCATTGCCCTGTTTCTGCAGGAAGCGATAGCCGCGCTCGGTGTCGAGCAACTGCAGTGACACCAGCCGCGCCACGAGCACGAGCGCCAGACAGCCGAGCCCCACCGCCACCACGCGGATACGCCACGCTGCCACGGCTGCGACTGGCCGCGTCTTCATTCACCCACCAGCACGCGAAATTCCCCCTCGACCGGAACCATGCGCAGCCGGTCACGCGCGATGACCTCGACGCGGGCATGCGAGGACAGGGTGCCGCGCTCGAGCAGCAGTTGCCGCCACTCGTTCTGGATCTCGTTCTCGTCACGCCGCGCCTGCTCGAGCTGGCGGAACAGCTCGCGCGAGCTGTGCGCCGTGTAGATCACGCCGAAGGACGATGCGACGACGAGCACCAGCAGGACCAACGCCAGCCAGGACCAACGATTGCGTGCGGGCGCAGCGCGCAATGTCCCCTCCATGTCCGCCATCACGCTGCCCTCCCGTCGCTTGCCAGGCGCTCGGCGACACGCAGTACCGCACTGCGTGCACGGGGGTTGCCAGTGACTTCCGCTTCGCACGGGCGCATTGCCCGGCCGAGCCGTCGCAGCCGCGGCGCAACGACAGCCGGCATGCCGGGCTGCCCGGAATGGCGCGAGGCATCACGCATGAAGCGCTTCACGATGCGGTCCTCGAGCGAATGGAAACTGATCACCACCAACCGACCGCCCGGGCGCAGCAGCGCGGCGGCCTGCGCCAGCGCGGCGGCGAGCGCTTCGAGCTCGCCGTTGACGAAGATGCGGATTGCCTGGAAGGCGCGCGTTGCCGGATGCTTGCCTTTTTCCCAGGCCGGATTTGCCGCTGTCACGATGCGGGCAAGCTGCGTGGTGGTGCAGATCGGTGCGCTTGCGCGCTCGCGCACGATCGCCGCTGCCATGCGTCGCGCAAAACGCTCCTCGCCGTACTCGCGCAGCACCCGCTCGATCTCTTCGGCACGTGCACGCGCGATCCATTCGGCAGCACTGCGCCCGGTGTGCGGATCCATGCGCATGTCGAGTGGCCCATCGTGCAGGAAGCTGAAGCCGCGGCGCGGATCATCGAGCTGTGGCGAGGACACGCCGAGGTCGAACAGGATGCCGTGCACGCCGCCCTGCATGCCGTGACGATGCAGGACCTGTGCAAGCTCGGCGAACGACGCCTGCTCGATCGCGAAGCGCGGATCGTCGGCAAACGCAGCGGCTCCGGCGGCACTCACCGCCTCGGGATCACGATCGATCGCGAGCAGGCGACCGCCGGCGGCAAGACGCCCCAGAATCGCGCGGGAATGGCCGCCACGACCAAAAGTCCCGTCCACATACCGGCCAGTGGGATCTGTCACCAGAAAATCCACCGCCTCCTGCAACATCACAGGTGCATGCATCGCAACCGCCTGCCGCCGCTGGCCTAGAGTGACAATCGCAGCATCTCGGCGGGGATCGCATCCCCGGCGCGAGTCATCTGCAGGCAGTTGTCACGCTCGGCCAGCCACGTGTCCTCGTCCCACAACTCCATCTTGTTGCCCTGCCCCACGAGCACGGCCTTCTTGTCGAGTCCGGCGTAATCACGCAATGCCGGCGGAATCAGCACACGCCCACTGGCATCGCACTCGAGATCACTCGCATAGCCGATCAGCAGGCGCTGGAAGCGACGCACCACGGGATTCAGGGTCGGCAGTGCCTGAATCTCGCGCTCCAGTTCTTCCCAGGTCGGTAACGGATAGACCAGCAGACAACGGCTCTGGGTGTCGATCGTCGCCACCAATTGCCCGGCGCACAGCGACTGCAGCCGATCCCGCTGACGCGCAGGCATCGCCACGCGCCCCTTCGGATCGATGCTGAGATGGTGTACGCCGCGGAACACTGTCAGTTACAGCCCGTTTTATTGTTGAAAACGCCCTTACTCATCCACTTTCGCCCACTTTGCCCCACTTTTTTGCACTATATGGACGCGCAAACTACCGGTCAAGGACGCAAAACCCATGACACACAAAAATTTTCTTTTTTAAATCAATGAATTAGGAGGTGGCAAGGAATGCGGGAAAGGTTCGTCAAAGCGATTGACGCCCCTTTACATGCCGTTGCACGGGCAACTTAAAGTGAAACCTCAGAAGCGAGAATATTTTGTTATTAGCTATGGCGATTAATGACGCGAATCGTAATAAAAAGCAGAGTCGGCCTGTAAGCCGGGTTCTGTCGAGGACAGTCATTCATCTGGGACGAGCGTCACCGCGCGCCTCTAGCGACCTACCCGAACCCCGTGCGGGCCGCACGAACGGGTTCCTATTTGGTCTTGCTCCGGGTGGGGTTTACCATCGCCACGCCTGTTGCCAGCCGTGCGGTGCGCTCTTACCGCACCATTTCACCCTTGCCTGCAACCGCCACCACGAAGACGGAGGCTGCATCGGCGGTATGCTTTCTGTTGCACTTTCCGTGGGCTCGCGCCCCCCAGGCATTACCTGGCACCCTGCCCTGTGGAGCCCGGACTTTCCTCCCGGAAAACCCGCACGCAGAGACGCGTGCGCCCCCGGGTACGAAGATCTTCCGGGCGACTGCCCGGCCAACTCTGCGCCGCGGAGTATATCACCGCGGTGCTGCCGTCGACTGCAGCGCCAGGGCACTGCGGTAGACCTCGTTGCGTGCCCGCCCGCTGATCTGCGCCGCGCAGGCAACGGCCTCGCTGAGGGGCATGCGCTCGAGCAAGGCCTTCAGCAGCACATCGAGGCTCACGTTCACCTCATCCTGCCCGGCAATCGCTTCGGCGCCCTCGAGCAGCAGCACGATCTCCCCGAGTTGCTGCTCCGGATCGCCGTCGACCCTCAGCAGCACTTCGTCGACACTGCCGCCGAGCACGGTCTCGTGCACCTTGGTCAGCTCACGTGCCAGCACGCAGCGTCGCCCGCCACCGATCGCCTGTGCGACATCGCGCAATGTGTCGAGGATGCGTCGCGGCGATTCGTAGAACACCAGCGTGCGCGTCTCTGCTGCCAGTTCAGCCAGACGCGCCTGACGTGCCGCGCTGCGCGCCGGGAGGAAACCTTCGAACACGAAGCGATCGGTAGGCAACCCGGCAACGCTCAGCGCAGCGATTGCCGCACAGGGTCCGGGCACTGCCACCACCTTTACGCCCGCCGCCCGCGCATCGCGCACCAGCCGATAGCCCGGGTCGGAGATCAGCGGCGTACCGGCATCCGCTACCAGCGCCACCGAATCGCCTTCACCCAGCCGGCGCAGCAGGCCGGCACCAC
>DAOLKH010000064.1:0-7756 GCA_035331685.1 Pseudomonadales bacterium | reverse complement strand
GCTGCGTGCGGCGGTAAAGGAGGGGAGCGAGCTCGGCGAGCAGGCGCGCGAGATCATGGCGGCCGGCAGGCTCGTGCCGGACGACATCATCATCGCGCTGGTCAGGGAGCGTATCGCTCGTGCCGACTGTGCAAATGGTTTCCTGTTCGACGGATTCCCGCGCACCATTCCGCAGGCCGAGGCGATGAAGCACGCCGGTGTGCGTATCGATCACGTGATCGAGATTGCCGTTCCCGACGAGGTCATCGTGAAGCGCCTCGTGGGCCGGCGTGTTCACCCTGCATCCGGACGCGTCTACCACGTCGAGTTCAACCCGCCGCGGGTTGCTGATCACGACGACGTGACCGGCGATGCGCTGGTGCACCGCGAAGACGATCGCGAAGAAACCGTGCGTCATCGGCTCGGCATCTATCACGAACAGACCTCGCGGCTGATCGACTACTACCGCGGCGAGCAGGCGAACGGTACTCGTTATCACGGCATCGATGGTGTCGGCACGGTCGACGAGATCCGCACGCGCGTACTGCAGGCGCTCGCCTGAATCGATACCGACGCCCTCGGGGACATGGACACGGATGCGCGGGTGGCGACGGAGGAAGAAGCTCCGGACTGGAGTCCACCCGCTGCGGTGATCCTCGTCAATCTGGGTTCACCACGTGCGCCGACTCGGGCTGCCGTGGCGACCTTCCTGGCGGAATTCCTGTCTGACCGGCGCGTCGTCGAACTGCCGTCCCTGCTGTGGCAGCCGATCCTGCGCGGGATCGTGATTCCGCTGCGCGCGCGGCGGGTGGCGCACGCCTATGCATCCATCTGGGACGATGGTTCGCCGTTGCGGGTGATCGCGCTACGCCAGCGTTGGCGGTTGCAGCAACGGCTGCGTGCGAGCTGCGGCGATGCGGCACCGTGGGTGCGACTCGCGATGAGCTACCAGGGGCCATCGATCGCCGCGACCATCGCCGATTGCCAGCGTCGCGGAATCGATCACATCGTCGTTCTGCCGCTCTATCCGCAGTACTCCGCCACCACCACCGCTGCAGTGTTCGATCAGGTTGCACGCCATCTGCTGAGCGTGCGGGCGTGGCCGGAGCTGCATCTGGTGCGAGACTATCACGACCACTCCGGATACATCGCCGCACTCGCTGCGAGTGTGCAGGAACACTGGCAGCAGCACGGGCGTGCCGAACACTTGTTGCTGTCTTTCCACGGCATCCCTGCGGCAAACATCGCGAAGGGGGATCCGTATGCACGACAGTGCGAACGGACCGCGCACCTGCTCGCAATCAGTCTGGGCTTGCACGAGCGTGAATGGGCGCTGGCGTATCAGTCGCGATTCGGACGCGCGCGCTGGCTGACGCCGTATACGAACGAGACGCTGCGCAAACTGGCAGCCAACGGAGTGCGCTCAATCGATGTGATGTGCCCCGCATTTGCAGCCGACTGTCTGGAGACCCTGGAAGAGATGGACATGCAGAACCGTGCGGTGTTCCTCGATGCCGGCGGAGCCGAGTACCGTTTCATCGCGTGTCTGAACGATCGCGAGGAGCACATCGGGATGCTGCACGACATCGTGATCGCAAACGGATGCAGCAATGTACACGTGTGCAGCACCAGTGAGTGATCCGTTTTTGCACATACCCGTGGTGTTTTATTGAACACCTTGAATTGAGGTGCTATTTTGCGAATGCGTTCTGTGGTGTTGCTGTGATGGATGTTCGTCTCGTTCCACTGAAAACAAGGAGTTCGATAATGGCAAAAGCAACGGCGAAGAAAGCCCCCGCGAAGAAGGCGGCCGCCAAGGCCGGAGGGAAGAAGAAACAGCGTCTGTCACTCGGCGAGCGCATCCTGCAGCTCGAGAAGGGCGCGGAGAAAGACATCAAGGCATTCGCTGCAGAGCTCGAGAAGCGTGCCAAGACGGATCTGCGTGCAGCCATCGACAAGTTCGAGAAGAAGTGGCTGAAGGACCGCAAGAAGACGACCGCCAAGCGGATCAGTGAGGCGCAGAAGAAGGTCAAGGATAAACTCGCTGCACTGAAGAAGGCTGCGACGAAGAAGGCAGCGCCTAAGAAGGCAGCAGCGAAGGCAGCGAAGAAAGCCGCGCCGAAGAAGGCGACACCGAAGAAAGCAACACCGAAGAAGGCTGCACCGAAGAAGGCTGCACCGAAGAAGGCTGCACCGGCGAGCGCTCCTGCGGCTTCCTGAACTGCCGCTTTCTGATCTATCGTGAAGCCCGCCTCCCGCGTCAGCGGGACGCGGGCTTCAGCGTTTTTTGTGACCCATTCGTATTCGTTCGCCCTTTCTGGCATCCGGAGCACACCGCGATGGCACTGCTGCTCGGAATCGAAACCTCTTCGTCCCGCTGCTCGGTGGCGCTTGGCGATGGTGAATCGATCGAGGAAATTGTCGAGGATCGTCCGCGCGAGCATCACGCGATCATTCTGCCGATGGTCGCCGAATTATTGCATCGGGCGAGCCTGAGACTGCACGGGCTCGATGCAATCGCATTCGGTCGAGGCCCGGGTTCGTTCACCGGATTGCGTATCGCGGCGAGCATCACGCAGGGGCTGGCCTTTGGTGCGGGCCTGCGCGTGGTGCCGATCTCGTCACTGCAGGCACTCGCCGCCGATGCGGGTGAGCGCTCGGGGCGCGCTGCCTGCGAGGTGCTGGTGGCAGTCGATGCACACATGGGCGAGATCTACTGGGGCCGTTACGCGTGGACGCCGGAAGCACTGCAGGTGCTGCACGACGACGGGCTTGCGCGTGCGGATGAATTCCGTGCAGCCGACCATGGCAGCGCACAGACGATGGTCCTGGCCGGCAACGGGTGGAGCACATATCCGCAACTCGAGATGCGGGGGGGCACGCGAATCGTCGCCGCTGCTCCGGCGGCGCGCCAGATCGTGCGTCTGGCGGCGCGCGCCGAGCGCAGCAGCTGGGTTGACGCAGTGCACGCGGAACCGGTTTACGTGCGCAGCGCTTCGCTGTGGAAGAAACGTGCGGAGCAGGGCGGAGCGAGCTGATAAACGCTGTTTATGCGTGCGATGTGCGGTTGCTATACTCGCGCGCGACATGGATGCACGGGCACGGACTACGGCTGACTGGACATGCGGATCGCATCGGGCTTGATCGGAACTTCAACGCACTTGCTGCCGCCCGGCGGGGCTGCCGTGCGTGCGGGCGAACCGGGCGCAGCAGCCGCGGGGCGCCGTGAAGGGGCACGTGTCGAGGCCGTGCCAGATGCCGATGGGCGTACAACGGTGCGGCGCGCTGGCGGAGCAGAGCGCGTGCAACGCCTCGACGAGTCGGGGCTTCGGCCCGGTCCGGGTCGCAACGCGGTCGCAGCCTACCTGGCGGTTGCACGCAGTACGGTCATGGATGCGGCGACTGCCGAGCTTGCAGGCATCGATGTGATCGTCTGAGAGGATTCGTGGCAAGGCTCGCTTTCATCGGTCTCGGCGTGATGGGCTATCCAATGGCCGCTCATCTTGCGCGTGCGGGCCACTCGTTGCGTGTGTTCAATCGCACGCCTGCGCGTGCCGAGCGCTGGGTGGCGGAATTCGGCGGGGAACGCGCCAGCTCGCCGGCCCAGGCTACCCGGGATGCCGAGGTCGTGTTCTGTTGTCTGGGAGACGACCACAGCGTGCGCGATGTGGTGCTCGGCACGGAGGGTGTGCTGGCGACATTCGGAAATGGTGCGCTGCTGGTCGATCACACGACGGCGTCGGCAGAACTTGCACGCGAACTCGCCACCCGGGTCGGGGCGCGTGGTGGTGGATTCATCGACGCGCCGGTATCGGGTGGGCAGTCCGGTGCCGAGCAAGGCATCCTGACCGTGATGGCCGGTGGCAGCGCGGAGGATTTCGCACGCATCCGGCCGTTGCTCGACTGCTACGCACGCAGCGCGCGTCTGCTGGGTCCGGCCGGCGCCGGACAGCTTGCGAAGATGGTCAACCAGATCTGCGTAGCCGGCGTCGTGGCCGGACTGGCCGAAGGATTGCATTTCGCACGCCGTGCCGGGCTGGAGCCACAGGCAGTCATCGACGTGATCGGCAAGGGCGCGGCGCAGTCGTGGCAGATGGACAATCGCCACCGCACGATGCTGGCCGGCGAGTACGCGCATGGTTTCGCGGTCGACTGGATGCGCAAGGATCTCGCGATCGTGCTGGACGAGGCACGCCGCAACGGTGCACGCCTGCCCGCGACGGCGCTGGTGGACCAGCTCTACGCAGAGGTACAGGCGATGGGCGGGGGGCGCTGGGACACCTCGAGCCTGCTGGCACGCCTCGAGCGTGATGAGGAGAAGCAAGGATGAACGCTACGGCAGAGCAGTATTTCACGCGCGAGCTGCTGGATTTCCTCGCGGCTTCGCCAACCCCGTTCCATGCGGTGCAGAACCTGACAGCAATGCTTGCCGCACAGGGTTTCGAGGAGTTGCTGGAGACGGCACGCTGGAATTGCGTTGCCGGCGGACGCTATTTCCTGCGCCGCAACGGATCCTCGCTGATCGCCTTCGTGAAGGGGAGCGCGCCGGCTGCGGAAACAGGAATCCGCCTGATCGGTGCCCACACCGACAGCCCCTGCCTGAAACCCAAGCCGTGCCCGGAGCTGCGCCGAAGCGGCTTCCTGCAGTTTGGCGTCGAGGTCTACGGCGGCGCACTGCTCAATACCTGGTTCGACCGCGACCTGTCCCTCGCCGGACGCGTCAGCTATGCGACGGCGGCCGGTGTACGCCATGCGCTGATCGATTTCCGGGCGCCATTGGCGGTGGTCCCGAGCCTCGCGATCCACCTCGACCGCGAGGTGAACAAGGGTCGTGCGATCAACCCGCAGACGCATCTGCTGCCGGTTCTCGCGCTGGCGGCATCCGAGGTGCGCGACTACGACGCACTGCTGCTCGATCGCCTGCACGAGGAGCATCCGGAGTGTGGTGCCGTGCGGGTGCTCGACTGCGACCTGTCGTTCTACGACACGCAGCCGGCGCGGCTGGTCGGCTTGCACGAGGAGTTCATCTGTGGCGCGCGACTCGACAACCTGCTGAGCTGCTTTGCAGCGGTGCGTGCACTCGCGGCGTGCAGTGGTGAGTTCGACGCAATCGTTGTGTGCAACGATCACGAGGAAGTCGGCAGCGTGTCGATGGCGGGCGCACAGGGGCCGATGCTGCCTGCCATGCTGGCGCGGCTCCACCGCCAACACGAGGATCGGGAGCGTGCGCTCGCGCGCTCGCTGCTGGTGTCGACGGACAATGCCCATGGCGTGCACCCGAATTTCGCCGACAAGCACGATGGCAATCACGGCCCGCTGCTGAATGCGGGGCCGGTGATCAAGGTGAACTCTTCGCAGCGCTACGCCACCAGCAGCGAGACGGCGGCAGTCTTCCGCTGGCTGTGCCAGCAGGAAGGTGTGGCAGCGCAGAGTTTCGTGGTTCGCAGCGACATGGCCTGCGGCAGCACCATCGGTCCGCTGACGGCGGCAAACATCGGGGTGCGTGCAGTCGATGTCGGCGTGCCGATGCTGGCGATGCACTCGGCACGTGAGTTTGCCGGTGCGCACGATCTGCACGCACTGACGCGCGTGTTGCGCCGTTTCTGCGACGAGCCGAGCGTGTGACCCGGCGGCGAGCGACGCGGCACAGCCCGCGTCGCGTCGTCATCACATTCAACCGCCGGTAAAAACTGCGGCGCGCTTGGCGAGGAAGGCGCTCACGCCCTCGCGTCCGTCTGCGGTGACCGAGGCCGCGGCGATTTCACTGCCCTCGAGATCCATCTGGGCCTCGAGTGTGCTGTGGTACGACGCAGCCAGCATTCGTTTGACCGCACCGAAGGCTCGAGTGGGTCCGCTGGCAATCCGGGTGGCGAGTGCCGTGGTGGCTTCCGGCAGTTCGGCGTCGTCGACCACCTGGGTGACGATGCCCCACTCGAGCGCTTCTTCCGCCACCAGTCGTCGGTTGCTCAGGATCAGCTCCTGCGCGCGACGCAGGCCGACCACGCGCGGCAGGAAGTACGTCGCGCCACCGTCCGGTACCAGCCCGATCGCGGTATAGGCCAGCGTGAATTTGGCCGAACGTGCTGCAAGCACCAGGTCACCGCACAGTGCAAGGCTGAATCCGGCGCCGGCTGCCGCACCGTTCACGGCAACGATCAGTGGTGCGTGCATGCGTGCGAAGTTGGAGATTGCCGCATGCAACAGCAGGGTCAGCTCCTTCAGGTGGCTTTGCAGTCGCGTGGCGTTGCTCGCGAAGCCGTTGATGTCGCCACCCGCGCAGAACATGCGTCCGTTCGCGCCAAGCACGACGGCGCGCACCGAATCGTCGTGCCGGCAATCGAGCGAGGCCTGCAGCAGTTCGTTTGCCATCTCGAGGCTGATGCCGTTGGCGCTGTCGGGGCGATTCAGCGTGATGCGTGCAACGGCAGCTTCGCGCGTGAATTCGATGGTGTTGAATGCGCTCATTGAGGGGTCTCCTGCCGGGCTGGAACGATGCAGGCGCGAGTATGGGCAAGCGTTGCCGAGCGGGTCAATCGAGCTGTCTGGCGCGGATGGCGACCGCCCGCCGTGGCACGTATCATTGGCGGCATTGCGCAGGATGGATACGCATGAGACAGCAACGAGTTCTGACCGGAATCACCACCACCGGCACGCCGCATCTCGGCAACTACGTGGGCGCGATACGCCCGGCGATCGATGCCAGCAGGGAGCCCGACGTGCAGTGCTTCTACTTCCTGGCCGATCTGCATTCGCTGATCAAGAACCAGGATCCGGAGCTGCTGCGGCGTTCGACGCGGGAGATCGCCGCGACCTGGCTCGCCTGCGGCCTGGACAGCTCGCGCGTGGTGTTCTATCGGCAGTCGGACATCCCCGAGATTCCCGAGCTGACGTGGCTGCTGAGCTGCATGACCGCGAAGGGCCTGATGAACCGTGCTCACGCGTACAAGGCCGCGGTGCAGTCGAATCAGGAGGCGGGGCAGGACGACGATTTCGGCATCACGATGGGGCTCTACGGCTACCCGGTACTGATGGCCGCCGACATCCTGATGTTCAGTGCCGATCGGGTGCCCGTCGGGCGCGATCAGATCCAGCACGTCGAGATGGCGCGTGATATCGCGCAGCGTTTCAACCATCACTACGGTGAGCACCTGGTGCTGCCGAGCGCAGTGGTCGACGACGATGTGGCCGTGCTCGCCGGGCTCGACGGGCGCAAGATGAGCAAGAGCTACGGCAACACGATCCCGCTGTTCCTGCCGGAAAAGCAGTTGCAGAAGCACATCAACCGCATCAAGACCAACCTGCAGGAGCCCGGTGAACCGAAGAACCCCGACGAATCGACGGTGTTCCAGGTGTGGCAGGCCTTTGCAAGTGCGGAGCAGCGCGAGGAAATGCGTCGCGAGTTTGCGGCAGGCATCGCTTGGGGCGAGGCGAAGCGGCGCCTGTTCGAACTGGTGAACGAACAGTTGCGCGAGCCGCGGACGCGCTACGAAGAGCTGATGGCGCAACCGGCGTTGATCGAGAAGCTGTTGCAGGAAGGCGCCGAACGCGCCCGCGGCCATAGCCGCTCGCTGATGAGGCAGTTGCGCGAGGCGGTGGCGTGTACGGGACATGGATCACTCCGGCAGAGAAGAGGGCGAAGAGGGCGAAGAGGGCGGCAGTGTAAGAAGCCGCCCCATGCGTAGGCATGCGGGTTTGCCTCAGGCTGCGGGCGAAGCCTGCCCGCGGCGGGTCTCAGGGCTTGAACCAGTCGCTGCGCATCAGCGTCGGCACATTGGCC
>DAOLKH010000063.1:0-7772 GCA_035331685.1 Pseudomonadales bacterium | reverse complement strand
GCCATGACAGGCAACGGCTTCCGGTACCTGCCTGGCGCGGCTACCATGGCGGCCCCGCTGCTGCCGTCGCGAAACCCCCAGAGAAATGGCGCTCAAGTCCACGATTCACCGCCTCGAACTCGACGTCGCCGACGTCGATCGTGGCGTCTACGACTCGTTCCCACTGACGCTGGCGTGCCACCCGTCGGAAACGGCGGAACGCCTGATGGTGCGTGTTCTCGCATTCGCACTGCACGCCGATCATGCGCTCGAGTTCGGTCGCGGCATCTCCACCGACGACGACCCCGACCTGTGGCTGAAGGATGCCACCGGCGCGATCCGGCTGTGGATCGACGTTGGACTGCCGGATGAGCGACGGCTGCGCCGTGCCGCCGGGCGTGCCGGGCGCATCGTGGCACTCGCCTACGGCGGCCGCGCGGTCGACGTCTGGTGGGAACGCAACCGTGAAGCGCTGGGGCGCCTGCCACAGCTCGAAGTCGTGACGCTGCCCGGCGAGGCGACACGCACCCTGGCCGGATTCGTCGAGCGCACGATGCGCCTGCAGTGCACGATCCAGGATCGACAGATTTTCCTCAGCGATGCGCAGCGCTCACTCGCGATCGAGCCCGTCATGCTGCAGGCGCCGCAACACCCGGGCGGTGAAGGTCGATGAGCGATCGGCTGCACACTTCGCGCGCCATGCGCGTCGCATTCATCGCGCTCGGCATGATCGCACTCGGACTCGGCATCGCCGGCGTGGTGCTGCCGGTGCTGCCGACCACCCCATTCGTTCTGCTCGCCGCCGCCTGCTTCGCCCGCGGTTCGCAGCGCTTTCACGACTGGCTGCTCGCGCACCCGCTGTTCGGCCCGATCATCATCGAATGGAACGAGTACGGCAGCATCCCGTGGCGTACCAAGATCGTCGCGATCGTGCTGATGAGTACCACGCTGACCGTCTCGATCGTGTTTTTCATCGAACCGCGCTGGCTGCAGGCAGCGCTGGCACTGCTCGGCATGCTGCTCGCAACATGGCTCTACCGTGTACCCTCACGGGATCACCCCGACGCGTAGGTCAGTGAAAAATGCCTCTGCTTGCGCCGACAATCACCCCAGCGCATCATGGTTCCGCCTGTGCAGAACAA
The DNA here is from genome assembly GCA_035331685.1 of Pseudomonadales bacterium. Taxonomy (GTDB): domain Bacteria; phylum Pseudomonadota; class Gammaproteobacteria; order Pseudomonadales; family UBA5518; genus UBA5518. The sequence goes on along the minus strand of DAOLKH010000063.1, from coordinate 6,651 downwards.
GCCAAACAAGCAGGAGAATCCAATGACACGCGAACGGGTATTGCTGACCGGAGCTTCGGGCTCGATGGGTTTCGTTGCCTTCGAGGAATTGTGGAAGCGGCGCGATCGCTTCGACATAGTGCTGCTGTTACGTCCGTCGGAAAAGAACATCGTCATGTTCGAACCGTACATCGAAGGACGCCGCGTCGACGGCAAGGGCACGGCACGCTATCACGACGGCAACCTCACGATCGTCTGGGGCGATGCGCTCGACGAGACCGACATCCGCGCTGCCTGTTCGGGAGTCGACGTGGTCCTGAACCCGATGGCGTTCATTGCACCAGCCGCAGACCACGATCCGGCGATGGCCGAGGCCGTCAACGCGAAGGCAGTCGAAACGCTGGTCAAGGCGGTCTGCGCCGAGCCCGACGGCGCTGAGCGCATCCGCTTCGTGCACGTGGGCTCGGTGGCGCAGTACGGCGATCGCCTGCCTCCGCGCCACATGATCCGCACCGGCGACCCAATGGTGCCCTCGGTATTCGATTTCTACGCCACGACCAAGATCCGCGGCGAACGTGCGGTGATCGAGAGCGGCATCCGCCACTGGGTGTCGCTGCGCCAGACCTTCATCACGATTCCCGAATTCATGACGGTGCTGCTCGATCCGATCTACTTCCATCTGCCGCTGAATACGGCGACGGAAATGAACACCAAGTACGACGCGGGTCGTGGCCTCGTAAATGCACTCGACGTGCCCGCGAGTTCCGACTTCTGGGGGCGTGTCTACAACATGGCCGGCGGGCCAGCGTGCCGTTTCGCCGCGATCGACTACAGCCGGAAACTGTTCGAGATCGTTGGCGGGGGTGACTTCCGCAAGCTGACCGAGCGACGCTGGTACGCGACCCGCAACTTCCACTGCGGCTGGTTCGCCGACAGCGCGGTGCTGAACGGCTACCTGAACTTCTGGCGCGACGACAACGAAGCGCACTACGAACAGGTACGCCAGTACATGGCGGGGCTTGCGGCCGAGATTGCGGCTCGCGGCGAATCGATGCCCGGCGGAAGCGACTACATACGCAATGTCCTCACGCAGATGGTCGATGCGCGCACTGGAACCCGCTTCTGGCGTCGGAACGGTTACGAGATGCGCATGCGCGCGTTCTACGGCTCGAACGAAGCCTACGACGCGATACCGGACTGGGACGGGCCGATGCCGCCGATGCCGCAGGACACGCCCGCACGCCTGATCGAACACGGTTACGACCACACGAAGTCACGGCTCGAGCTCGCGGATCTGCGCCAGGCGGCGGAGTTCCGTGGCGGCAAGCTCGTCTCGCCGGACTGGGACGGCGACTGGCGCACACGGCTCGAGTGGGCCGACGCGGAAGGCAGGCACTTCCACGGCTCACCGAACCTGATCCTCAGGGCTGGACACTGGTCACCGCACGAGGCAGCGCCGCCGTGGGATTTCGACCGCGTCGCGAAGCGCAATCCCTTCTTCGCACAGGTGTGGCACAACACGCACCAGCCGGAGGAAAACAACTTCTACCCGGCCGACTGCTATCTGGACATCGTCTGAACCACAGGAGGCTGCTTCGCCCGTGTCTTCGCAGGATCGCATGAAATGGAACGCGCGCTACGCCGAGCAGTCCGCCGGCGCGGCGCGCGAGATCAGCGCGTGCCTGCGCGAATGGGTGGAGCATGCCCCGCCTGGCAGGGCGCTTGATATCGCCTGCGGCACCGGTCGCAATGCGATCTTCCTCGCCAGCCGCGGCTTTGTGGTCGAGGCGCTCGATATCTCGGCGCTCGCACTGGCGCAGGCACGCCAGGCGGCTGGCGCAGCCGGGGCGCAGGTCGACTGGATCGAACGCGACCTGGACGAAGGCCTGGCGGTTGCCGGTCCTTACCAGCTCGTGATCCAGTTGCACTACGTGAATGCGGCGATCACGCGCAGCGTGCCGTCACTGCTCGCGCCAGGCGGCGTGTTCATCTGTCAGCAGCACCTGCAGACCAGTGAAGCCGTCGGCGGCCCGCAGAGCCCGCAACACCGCGTTGCTGCAGGCGAGCTCCCGCAACTGGCAGCGGGTCTCGAAATCCTCCACTACGCCGAAACACTTCGCAGCGATCCCGACGGCCAGCGTTTCGCACTGGCGACGCTCGTTGCCCGCCGCAGTCCGCCCGGCACGTCGGCATGAACGTCGGCGCGTGACCCGCGCCGCCGGCATGGGGCATCATTCGCGCGACCTGGCGCGCCCAGAGTCCAGACCGAGCCAGAGCCTGACACAAACATTCCGGAGAACACGATGAGCGACCAGCAGAAAACCTTCAGCCGCCGTGAATTCGTCACCGCAGCCACCGCCGTTGCGGCGGCTGCAACGCTGGTGCCGCCTGGCGCTGCCGCGGCCGGCACCTCGGCGCGGGCCTTGCGCGACTACATGCAGCACGATGCAACCGGACTGGCCGAGCTGGTCAGGCGCCGCGAAGTCTCGCCGGCCGAGCTGCTCGAGCTCGCGATCGCACGTGCCGAGGCAGTGAACGGCGCGATCAACGCACTGTGCCTGAAACACTACGGCGAGGCCCGCGCGGCGTTGAAGAACATCGACCCCCGCGCCCCGCTTGCCGGCGTGCCGTTCCTGCTGAAGGACCTCGGCGTCTATCTCGAAGGCACGGTGACCAGCAACGGTTCACGCTTCTTCCGTGACCGGGTAGCCACCCAGACCAGCACCGTGGTGCGTCGTTACCAGGCTGCAGGGCTGAACATCTTCGGCAAGACCACCTCACCGGAATTCGGCCAGATCCCGAACACCGTCTCCTCGCTGTACGGCAAGACACGCAATCCGTGGAATCTCGAGTACTCCGCAGGCGGCAGCTCGGGCGGCTCGGCCGCAGCGGTGGCTGCCGGTGTGCTGCCCGCTGCACACGCCACCGACGGCGGCGGTTCGATCCGCTTCCCCGCTGCAATGTGCGGGCTGGTGGGCCTGAAGCCCACGCGGGCACGCACGCCACTCGGTCCGAACAAGAGCGAGGGCTGGTCGGGTCTGTCGTGCGGGCACGTGGTCTCCAGATCGCTTCGCGACAGCGCGCTGCTGCTCGACCTCACGCAGGGCGCCGAACCCGGCGCTGCCTACTGGCCACCGAAGCCCGAAGACAGCTACGTGAGCGAGCTGAAGCGCGAACCGGGGCGGCTGCGCATCGCCGTGATCAGCCGATCCCCGCTCGGCGCCAGCGTGCACCAGGACAACCTCGATGCGCTCGCGAACGCACGCAAGCTGCTGGACTCGCTGGGCCACGAGGTGTTCGACGCCGAGTTGCCAGCCGACTTCCAGCGCTACATGGACAGCTTCGGCGTACTGTCCTTCGTGGGAGTCTGCTCCACGATCCGCGATCGCGCACGCGAACTGGGACACGAACCCGGACCGGACGACCTCGAGCCGATCGTCTACGGCTTCTACCAGCAGGGAGGCTCGATCAGCGCGCTCGACTACGAGTCGGCACGCCAGGCGGTGCAGCGACTCGGCTTCGCGATCAGCCGCTTCATGGAAAACATCGACGTACTGCTGATGCCGATGGCGGCACGCGCACCCTGGAAGGTGGACGACATCGTGCTGACGATGGAAAAGGATGTCTTCTACCGCGAAGCGCTTGGCTACAGCGATTTCAGCGCCATCTTCAACTGTACCGGGCAGCCGGCGATCACGTTGCCGCTGACGGTGAACGCGGCCGGGATTCCGGTCGGAACGCATTTCGCCGCGCGCTACGGCGACGAAAAAACGCTGATCCGCCTCGCCGCGCAGATCGAGCAGGCGGCACCGTGGCAGCAGCGCGTGAGCCCGATGCTCGCGAAGGCGCTGCGCGCATGAGGCACAGGCACGGGAACATTCGGCGATGAGCAACGAAATCCGGGACGCGATCGCGTTTGGCGAACAATTACTGACGCAGGCAGGCCGTATCGCGCTGCAGCATTTCCGCCAGCCGCTGGACGTGATCGACAAGGACGGCAACGGACGTTTCGATCCGGTCACGATCGCCGATCGTGAAGTCGAACGCTTCATCGGCGACGCGATCCGCGAACGCTTCCCGGATCACGGCACGATCGGTGAGGAACACGGCGTGATCGCGGGTAGCTCACGCTTCAGCTGGATCATCGATCCGATCGACGGCACCCGCGCGTTCATCAGCGGCATGCCGGCATGGGGCATCCTGCTCGGCCTGCGCGAGCACGAGCGCTGCATCGCCGGATTGATGCACCAGCCGTATCTCGGCGAGACCTTCGTCGGCACACCCGATCGCGCGTGGATGCAGCATGGCGGCGAACGCCGCGAACTGCGCACCCGCGAGGACGCACGTCTGGCAGACGCGATCCTCTACTGCACGCATCCGAGCATCTTCCCGTTCCCGTCCGAGCTGGCGGATTTCGAGTACGTCGCCGCGCGCTGCCGCCTGATGCGCTATGGCGGCGACTGCTACTCATACTGCCTGCTCGCGCTAGGACAGATCGACCTGGTGATCGAAGGCGGGCTGCAGGCCTACGATATCCAGCCGCTGATCCCGATCATCGAAGCGGCGGGAGGCGTCGTCAGCGGACGCGATGGCGACAGCGCAGCCGGCGGCGGCTTCGTGGTCGCGGCAGCCAACCGCGCGCTGCACGCCGAAGCACTCACCGTGCTGCGGGAAGCGGCTGCCGCACGCGGTGCCGACTGAACCAGCACCTGTCGCATCCACTCAGGGGCGAAAGCGCGCGTCGAATGCCGTACGCAGCTTCTGGCGCATGCGACGCCGTTGCTCCGGATCTACCGCTGGCAGGCCGGTCAGCTCACGCACTGCAGCAACATCGACGACACGGCAACGCGGAATCGGCAGATTTCCCTCGCTGAGCTGCCAGCGAATCGCGATATGGCCTTCGCTGTGATGCGCGGTCTCCAGCCAGTTGACGGTGTCGGGATCCTCCTGCGCAACCACCAGCGTGAGCAATCCGTCGTCGCGCAGGTGGGCCTGCTCGCAGGTCAGCCCGCTGAAACGGTTGCGATAGTCGAATGACTCGTACCACCCGTTGCCGACCTGCGCATCCCAGTAGGCACAGGGCGTGGGCGGCGTCACCTCGACCAGCAGCGCCTGCGAAGGCTCGAGCGCCCAGCGCGCGGTCACCGAGTTGCCGCCCGGCACACCGCCGGCGCGCGAGGTCGGATCGCCGATATCGGTCGCGAAGCGGTTCTTCGCTGCGCCCTTCGCGATCAGCTCCGACTGCATCGCCGGCACCATGCCGGCAAACATCGCGCCAGCGGCGTCGATTCCCGCAATCGCACCATCCAGCGCCAGCAGCGGCGAAGCCTCGTCACCGCGCGTGAGGTTCTCGATGCGGATGTCCATCGGGCGCACAGCATCGGGCGTACCGAAGAACTGACGGATCATCAGCGTGGCGCTGAACGCGTCACTGCGCAGCCAGTTGCCCGCGTGCGGCGTCGGGGCAATCATGATCTCGAAACGTCCATCCTCCCCGACCTGCAGATCGGGCGAAAACAGCGCCGCCCCCCACGCCGCTTCACCCGCTGCGACAGCGGCCGGTGTGCGCCCGGTCAGGAACGACATCCAGCGTGCCGATCCGCGCGTGCCATGCACGCGAAACGTATCGCTGCCGTTGATCGGCGCTGCGAGATACAGGCCCTGCGGATTGTCGCCTCCCATCTTCAGATCGGGCCCCAGCGAACGCCACAGATACGGGTGCGCGGAGTCGCGATTCTCCATCGTCACCTGCAGCACCAGTCGCGCCATGCGCCCCATGTGGCGCAGACCTTCGGCGAGATCGACCTCGTCGTGCGTGATCGTCTGGCGCAAGGCCTGCAAGCCGACCCCTTCCAATGTGCGGCACCAGCGCCGCCAGGCCTCTGACGCATCCTCGAGTTGCTCATCCCATACGGCCATACCCCTGCTCCTTCTCGTTTGCCATCGATGCGGCGTTCCGGTGTGTGCGCTGCGGCGTGGCCCCGCGTCGACAGCCTGCCGGGGCTTGGCTATCATCCCGCGGGCCTGCGCCTTTTCCGAGACCGCCGGGACTGCGTGACGTGAAGATCGACGACCGCGAATTCTCCGACCATTACTACCAGCTTTCGTACATGCTGTCGCGCTTCATCGTGCCGGCCATGCGCGCGACGTATCACGAGTTCGGTGGCGACATGCTGCTGACGCTGGTGCTGGGCGAAATTGCCACCCACAACCTCGGCCAGTTCTTCAGCCGTGGCGAACCCGAGATACCGGAATCGGCACTGAACGATCCGCAGCTGCAGCGGCGCCTGCTCCGCCCGTGCAATGCGCTGTCGATCAGCAACGCAACCGGCATCCCGCGCGAAACGGTACGCCGGCGTGTGAAGGCCCTGTGCGAACTCGGCCTGATCGAACAGGACGAACGTGGACATCTTTACGTGACCGACAAGGCGGCCGAACGCTTCCAGCGCCTGACGCGTTCGACGGTGGAGAGCCTGCTGCCGATCGCCGAGTCGTTGAAGACGCTGTTGCACCAGCAGGCTTGATGCGTGTCGGGTTGAAACCCGACCTACACGCAGGTCGGCATTCATGCCGACTGAAACACCGCAGCGGTTCATGTCGGGTTGAAACCCGACCTGCACGCAGGTCGGCATTCATGCCGACTGAAACACCGCAGCGGTTCATGTCGGGTTG
>DAOLKH010000062.1:0-7808 GCA_035331685.1 Pseudomonadales bacterium | reverse complement strand
TTGGTCAGGCATTGACGATTTCGGTTTCGGTCACGATTTCGACCTCGGCGGGGTCCTTGCCGGCGACCGCTGCCCCGCCCGCGATGTGCTCGACGATGCGCGGCAGCGCCCGGCGTGGAAACAGGTTCAGGATCACGCCATCACCAATTCCGGCGGCGAGTTCGAGCATGCGCGGGCGAAGCGCTGCCAGGTAGATGGGTACACCGCCCGCGGCTGGCTGCTGGCGATAGCCGTGACTGCTGAGCGTCTCGCCACTGAAATGCGTCTTCTCGCCGGCGAGTATCCCGCGCAGCAACTGTACCGTCTCGCGCATGCGCGCGAGTGGCTTGTCCAGCCTGAGTCCGTGCCAGCCTTCGATGATCGCGTGACTCGAGGTGCCGAGTCCGAGCACGAAGCGCTGCGGCGCAAGCTGGGCGATCGTCGCCACCGTGCTCGCGAGCACTGCCGGCGTGCGCGTGTAGGCAGGCACCACCGCAATGCCGATCCGCACACGCGAGGTGTTCTGCGCCAGCAATGCAGCCAGCGTCAGGCCATCCATGCCGCCGGCATCCGCCAGCCACAGATCGTCGTAGCCGGCGCTCTCGGCGCGACGCGCCAGCGCCAGCACTTCGGTGACGCTGCCGCTCGCTCCGGGCAATGTGATCGCGGTGCGCAGACGCGGGGGCATGGCGGGATCCTCACGATTCGAAGACACGGTGCATGGTACGACACCCTGCGCTCGGAGGATGCCGCAAGACGTTACGCGCTGCGCGGTGACGCCTTCGCACCCTTCTCAGCCGCGCAACACCGCCAGATCGACGAGTTCGGCATGCGGGGTCTGGACCGCTTCATGCGGCAGCAGGAATCGCCAGTAGACCAGGCCGCTGCTGCGACCACCGGTATCCAGCCAGTTCGGCACACCGGGGTCTTCGGCCGCAATCACGATACGGTAGCTGCCGTCACCCTCGAGCGCGGTCTGCGCGCGGTTCAGCGAGACGCGCCGGCTCAGGTAGTCGAAGCTCTGACGGAACCGCGTCCACAGCACCACACCGGCGTAGCGGCACACCGGAAAGCGCCCGCTCATCACCAGCGCCTTGCCGGCAGGAACGTGGAATGGCGCCATCGCATAGGCGATATCGAGCGCGGCGTACGCCATCCCCGCATCGGGTTTCTGCGCTGCGGTGAACTGGTTCGGGACGCGCGACACCCATGCCGGCACCGGGCCACGGCCACGCATTTCATCCAGCGTGCGACTGCGCAGCAGCCGCGACACACGCCGGATGCCGGCGCTGGTCGCCGCGGCATCGGGCTCTGCACCAGCCCGTGGCTCCCCGAGGTAGTCGATCTGCAGCGGAACGTGTCGCTGCGCTTCACCCATCACGCAGTTCACGCTCTCGTAGTAGTGACGCGCGAGTATTCCGAGCGCACCGGCGGGTATGCGCAGGCAGTTGCGCTCGCCCGGCATGGCGTCGGGCATCAGCAGGAGTTCGAAGGAGCCGTCCGGCCCCACGTCGAACTCCTCGCTGTTCAGCGTGCCGCCCACGCCTTCGCCACCGGCATCGGCACTCTGGATCGCAAACGACACATACACCGCTCCCGCCACGTTGCCGCGAATGCGATACGCACCGTCGCTCGCGATATTGCACTCGTGGTAGATCGCGTCCGGGCTGTCACCCCCGAACTTCATCACCGGCGTGATCGCCCGACGAAACACCGGCCGGTACGGGTCGGCTTCCAGTTGCGAACCGATCGCCCGCTGCAGGCCATGCAGCAGCAGGCGGTGCCCGTCGGCAACGTCGAGCGCACTCTTCGTCGCATCCGGTTCGCCGACGTAGCCGGTATCGATCTCGGCGAGCAGCGCGAGCAGCTCGCGCAAGGCCTGACGCGATTCGCTCATCGTGCAACCTCCGCAGCGTGGTTCGTGCCGAGCGTCGCAGCTTGGTATCGGCGCGTCAATCTCGGCGTTGACTGGCGACGCTGGCCCCACTAGCGTGCAGTGCGAACCATGGCCCGGAAAGGAAAATCATCATGCAGATCACGCAACAGGACTGGGTACGGCGGCTGAACTACCTCGGGGCGGCGGTCGGCGGTGCCGGGCGACTGCTGAAGCTCGACGCCGACGAACTGATCGCCGAGGCCTGTGCGGGCAGCGGACTCAACGACTTCGGTGATGCCGGTTGGGAGGAACCCTTTCGTCGCCTGGTCGCCTCGCTGGAGAAGGACGTCGCACTGCACACGCTGGGGCGATTGCTCACGCGGGCCGATCTGCTGCGCGCGCTGCGCAACCGGCTGTTCGTGGCGGCGGCGCACCGCGATGACCCGACGATCGCGAAACGGAACATCACGGCACCGCTGCTGATCGCCGGGCAGGGACGTACCGGCACCTCGATCCTGTTCGAACTGCTGGCGCTCGATACCCGCAATCGCGCACCGCTCGCCTGGGAAGCCGCGAGCCCGGTCGAACCGCCGGCGGCAACGCTGGGTGGCACGGTCACACGCGGACAGATCGCCGAAACGGTGAACGAGTTCTGGGTCGACATCCAGCCGGCGATCAGCGCCGCGCACGAGTACCGCTGGGATCTGCCCGTGGAATGCATCCGCTTCCTCGACAGCGACTTCAGCACCGACTGGTGGGCGATGCTCTATGGCGCGTGGGACTGGCTGCGCTGGCGCGCCGAGGCGCGACCGCGCAGTGCGTATCAATGGCACCGCGCGATCCTGCAGTTGCTGCAGGGTCAGGAGCAGCACCCGCGCCGCTGGCTGCTGAAATCACCGGCACACCTTGGCGCGCTGGACCAGTTGCTCGCGCAATACCCGGATCTGCTGATCATCCACACCCACCGCGACCCACTGAAATCGGTTCCCTCGACGGTGAGCCTGTCGACGCTGATGCGCGCAAGCCGCGCCGACGGCGTGGACCCTGCACTGGTCGCACAGCTCGTCGTCGGTGGTTATTCGGCGACGCTGCGCAAGGTGATCGAGGAGCGCGCGAACGGCACCATTGCGGCAGACCGGATCGTCGACGTCCATTTCCAGTCACTGATGAAGAATCCGGTCACTGCCATCGAGGCCGTCTACGATCGCTTCGGGCTGAGCTTCCATCCGGCTTTTGCCGATTCGATCCGGGAATACCTGCAGCGCAAGCCGCGCGGACGCTTCGGTACCCACAGCTACCATCCTGCCGACTACGGACTGAGCGAGCAGGGAATCCGCGATGCGTTCCGCTTCTACACGGATCACTACGACATCGCGCTGGAGCACTGAAGGCGGAAGTCACCGGAGCGCCCGGCGATGTATGGAACTGCCACGGGAGTAATGTCGTCGAGAGCGGTGCCGCGGCAATAATCACGCAGGTCAACCAGACAATGCCTTGCGCGTTCTAATCGGCGGAATCATCTTCGGGAGTATCGTGATGAAGACCCTGTTCGGCTGGCTGATGGCGCTGGTGCTGGCCGTCTCGTCCGGCGCATCCGTCGCGAAGTCGCAGGAGGAGGTACCCTTCTCGCAGGCGGAACTCGACCAGATGCTGGCGCCGGTCGCACTGTACCCGGATCAGTTGCTGTCGCAGATCCTGATGGCCGCCACCTATCCGCTCGAGGTCGTGCAGGCGGCGCGATTCCAGCGTGACAATCCCGGCCTGCACGGACAGGACGCGGTGCGAGCGGCTGAAGGCCACGACTGGGATCCGAGCGTGCAGTCGTTGCTCGCGTTCCCGAACGTACTGGAGCAGATGGATGCCGATCTCGACTGGACCGAGCGTCTCGGCGATGCCTTCCTCGCGCAGCAGCAGCAGGTGATGGATACCGTGCAGACGCTGCGCAATCGCGCTTACGCCGCCGGCAATCTGCGTTCGAACGACAAGGTACGCGTGGTGCGCGAACGCGAGGTGATCGTGGTCCAGCCCGTGCGCCAGGATCTGGTCTACGTGCCGTACTACGATCCGTCGACGATCTACGGATCGTGGTGGTGGCCGCAGTATCGGCCGGTCTCGTGGGGCCCGTGGCCCGGCTACGGGCTGGCGTCGGGTTACAGCAACTTCAGCGGCTTCTACTGGGGCTCCGGAGTCAGTCTTGGCGTCAACTTCTTCTTTGGCGACTGGGACTGGCCGACGCACCGCGTACGCGTGGTGCCACGCGCACCTTTCTACTACCGTCGCCCGCCACCGGTCCATCATGTGTGGGTGCACGACTACCAGCATCGTCGCGGCCACCCGTACTCCAACCTGGTAGTGGAGCATCGGTACATACCGACTGACGCCCGCCCGGCGTACCGGCACGACTACGGCGAGCGACGCGGCGATCACGACAGATCTCGTTACGGCAATCGCGACGGGAGTCGTGGAGACGGGCGCGATCGCAACACCTGGCGCAGCCATGACACCCGCGAGGACGCAGTGACGTCGCACGATCTGCCACAAGGGCAGCAGCGCTCCAGAGGCATGTTGCGCAGCGACAGCAAATCCCGGGACAGTCAGTCGCGCGAGCGTATCTACCGGAGCCACGAAGCGAATCCTGATGCGGATACCGCGCTCCGGCAACGGCACACTGACGGAGCTGACGGGCGCAACGAAGCACGTGAACGCCTGCTGCAGGGAACCCAGCAGTGGACACAGCCACGCGGAGAAACGATCCGCCCACACCACGAGCGTATCCAGCCGCGCCAGGGGCAACAGGAACAACAGGAACAACAGGAACAACAGGAGCAAGTCGCACCACGACAGGAGCGAACGGACCGGTATCAAGGTCGTTTCGGACGGCGCCAATGGCAGACTTATCGCCCTGCACAGGGCGACACCTCGCGTTCTGCCACATACGAACGGACGATCCCACAGGCAGAAGTCGTCGGCGAAGGCGCGAGCGAAGAAGCACGCATGCAGCCACGCGCCGAGCCCCGCGGCGAATTCCATGGATGGGGAACCGGCGAACGACGCGGAGGATTCGGTGGTGCGGAGCGCGGTGAGGGCGGCGAATTCCGGGGCATGGAGGGCGAGGGGCGCGGTAGCTTCCGCGGCGCAAATCCGCAAGAGCGGGGCCGATTCCGCGGCACGGAATCGGGTGATCGCAGCGGATTCCATGGTGGCGAGCCCGGCCAGCGTGGCGCTGAGTCCAGCGAACAAGGAACTGGTCCGGATCAGAATCCCTGATGTACGATCCGGGGTGACAATGCCGATGCCTCAGCCAGCACGCAACAGATCATCGGCGAAGCGTTCGAGCTGGCGGATCGACTGCACCACACGCACCTCGCTGCACGCGCTGCGGTAGCGCAGCATCTCCGAGTCACCGGTTCCCCACAGCGGAGCCGGCTCCGGCGTGAGCCAGATCAGCCGCCGCGCGCGGCGACCGATCTCCCGCAACGCACCCAGCGCCGGATCGCCACGGTTGTTGCGTGCGTCGCCCAGGATCACCACGGTCGCGCCGGCGTCCAGCTCACGGCCGCTCGCCTCGAGCAATCCGCGCAGCGCCGTCCCGTAATCGGTCGAACCACCTCCGTAGCGCTGCTGCACCAGCGCCAGTGCATGCTCTGCGCGGTTGTGTGCGAACAGATCGCTCACTTCGGCGAGCTGCGATGAAAACACGAAGCTGCGCACGCGTGGCAGCACGTCGCCCAGCCCATACAGGAAGAGCAGCAGGAAACGCGCATACGTGCGAACCGAGCCACTGACGTCGCACAGCGCGATCAGTGCGGGACGGTTGCGACGGCGGCTTTTCCAGCGCGGCGAGAACAGCAGGCCGTCGTGCGCCAGGCCCCCTCGGAGCGTGCGTGGCACGTCGAGCAGCCCACGCCGGTACTCGCGCCGGCGCACGGCATGACGCGCCGCGAGCCGGCGTGCGATCCGATGCACGATGCGCGTGATCTGTTCCAGATCACGTTCCTCGAGTTGCGACAGACGCGCCGTTCGCAGCACCGATTCACGCAGTTCGCGTGCCTGGGTGCCCGCGAACAGCAGATAGTGTCGCTCCACGTGTTCACGCACGCGCTCACGCAGCAATTCGCTCCGCTGCTTCAGCGCAAGCGCTGCCGCCGCACCGGGTTCGACTCCCGCCGGCATCTGCTCGAGCGCCAGGATGCGCTGCTGCAACTCCTGCCAGCCGAGAGCATCCAGCGTCCTGCGCACGTAGAGTCCACGCTGCGTGAAGCTGCTCATCGCCTCGATCCCCGCGTCACGGGCGGCCGCATCGATCGCGAGCTGCAGCTGCATGAGATCGGCGGCTCCGCCTGCCGCGCCGGCAGAACCAGTTATCGGCAGGGCCCGGGCAGCATCGGAGGGAGCGGCCTGCGTCGCGACGGCCGCGCGATCAACTCCGGCAAAGAAGCGCGCGAAACATTCCTCGAACAACTGCTTGTCGTCGATCGTCTTGGCGAGCGTGGCCGCGAGCGCCTGCTCCAACAGGGCGCGATCCTCGTATCCGCACAGCGCGAGTGCATGCACCGCATCCAGCGTCTCGGCCGGTGACACACGGACCCCGGCGTTGCGCAGCACGCGCACGAAGTCCGTCAGCACCCGCTCCATCAGCGCGTGGCTGCCTGCGCGCGCCCGAGCAGCGTCTGCAGGTTCTCTGCGACCGTCTGGATATCGTCCTCGAACTTCAGCAGCACATTCAGCGTCTCGCGCACCAGTTCCGCGTCGAGCGCATGCGCGTGCAGCAGCAGCAGTGCACGCGCCCAGTCGATGCTTTCGCTGACTGCCGGGGGCTTCTTCAGATCGAGCTCACGCACTGCCTGCACGAAGCCGACGAGCTGGGTGCGCAACGAATCGGTCACTTCCGGCACCTGCACGCGCACGATGCGATTCTCGAGCGCTGCGTCCGGGAACGGGATGTACAGGTGCAGGCAGCGGCGCTTCAGCGCGTCGCTGATCTCGCGCGTGCTGTTGCTGGTCAGGATCACGAGCGGCGTGTGACGTGCGCGCACGGTACCGATCTCCGGCACCGACAACTGATAGTCGGAAAGCATCTCCAGCAACAGCGACTCGAACTCCTGGTCGGCCTTGTCGATCTCGTCGATCAGCAGCAGCGCTCCGCCGTCTGCCCGCATCGCCTTCAGCAGCGGACGTGGTTCGAGAAATTCCTCGCTGTAGAAAACATCGCCGAATTCGTGCAGCCGCTGCACCGACTGGGCCAGGCCGTGCACGCCCTTCAGCAGCTCGCCGAGCTGCTCCTTCAGCACCTGCGTGTAAAGCAGTTGCTTGCCGTACTTCCACTCGTAGAGCGCCTTGCTCTCATCGAGCCCCTCGTAGCACTGCAGCCGGATCAGCGGCAGCGAGAGGTACTGCGCCAGCGTCTTCGCGAGTTCGGTCTTGCCGACACCGGGCGGCCCTTCGACGAGCACCGGCTTCTGCAGTTGATACGCCAGATAGGTGGTGGTCGCGGCCTGCGCGGAGCAGATGTAGCGCAGATCTTCGAAGCCGGCACGAATTGCGGCCGGGGACGTCATCAGCGGCGTGGGCAGGCGGGGTGGCAACTCGGTTCGACTCATCGACGCAGGCTCCGGCACAGGGCGGGCGCAGTATAGAGGGTGTCGCAAAAGAGCTCTCGATCGTTGATGCAGGCAGCGCGTTTTTGCGACAGCCTCCATAGGCTCCGACGCGGTTATGATGCCGGCATGAAGCTCGCGACATGGAACGTGAACTCGCTGAAGGTGCGCCTGCCGCAGGTGCTCGACTGGCTGCAGGCGCACAGTCCGGATGCCTTGTGCCTGCAGGAAACCAAGACCACCGACGAAGGATTTCCGTTCGCCGATCTGGAACAGGCGGGTTACCGCGCCATCCACAACGGACAGAAAACCTACAACGGCGTAGCGATCGTGTATCACGGCGATGCGCTGGAGGT
>DAOLKH010000061.1:0-7945 GCA_035331685.1 Pseudomonadales bacterium | reverse complement strand
GTGCTGGGGAGCTACCGCCAGCGCCTGACCCGGCGAGTGGCAGGCTCTACGTGTCCTCGGGCGACGGGATCGAGATCTTCGACCCGCTGAAGCTCACGTTCAGCCACTTCAGCAACACGCGGGTGGACGATCTGGCGTTCGCCCCCGACGGCGAACTGTGGGCGACTACCTGGCCGCGACGCGGCGACATCGTGACCTTCGACGCCAAGGGACGCGCGAAGGCGCAGATCCACCTTGATTCGGCGGTCGACTCGATCGTCTTCGGCAAGGCGGGTACGGCGCTTGCAGGCCTGATGTTCGTCAGCAGCCACGCACCGATCGATGATCCGGCCGGTTCCTCGCTGGTGATGGTGGATCTGGCGACGCTGCGCCGTGTCGAGGTCGCGAGCGGTGGCCCGCTGGCCGAGTCGCTGGCGATCGACAGCCGCGGCCGGGTGCTGGTCGCGAACTCGCGCCAGGTCGACGTGCTGATGCCGCTGACGCCGCCGGCCGTGGTGCGTACCCTGCCCGCTGATGGCGTGATCGTGCCGCTGCCGCTCACGAGCATCCAGGTCGTGTTCGACCAGGACATGGATGCCGGCGGCTCAGCGCGTGCGAGTTCGGTGCTGAACCCGGAGAACTACACGCTGCTCGGGACCAACGGTGGTCGGATCGCGATCACCAGCATCGCGTGGGACGCTGCGACACGCAGCGTCACGCTCGGCTTCGACACGCTGCAGCCCGACTTCTATGCGCTGACGGTCGCGTCGCGGGTGCAGTCGGAAGGCGGTCTGCCCTTGCGGGCGCCGTACACGGTCGAGTTCATCGGTGTGCAGGACTTCTCGAGCCTGGTGCGCATCGACTTCGTCGCCACCCGCTCGGATCGGGCCACCGGCACGCTGTCGTTCGACGTGCGTGTGACCAACATCACCGACTACAACCTGCAGACGCCGCTGATGCTGGTGCTCGACCCGGGACGCTACTTCCAGGGGATGGCGCTCGGTGCGGACGTATCGAACGACGGACTGTGGATGCTCGACATCGGCCAGGGGCTGGTCGACGGCGTGCTGGCCCCGGGCGAATCGACCGTGGTGCGTACCGTCACGCTGGCGGATGCGGCCGGGCAGCGCGCAGATCTGGGTTACGGACTGTACGCGATACCGTACGCGAACCGGCCGCCGCGGATCGACTCCGCAGCGCTGACCACGGCGAAGGCGGGCGAGAGCTACAGCTACGTGATCGAGGCAGTGGACCCCGATGGGGTGGTGCTGAGCTATGTGCTGCTCGACGGCCCCGAGGGGATGGGGCTCGGCAAGGACGGCGTGCTGCGCTGGAATCCGACCGCGCTGAGCGATGCACTCGCGCCGGTGGTGCTGCGCGTCTACGACAGCCGTGGCAGCTTTGCCGAGCAGCGCTTCACGATCGCCGTCGACGGGGGCAACGCCGCGCCGACGATCATGGACCTTCCTCTCGGCTTTGAACTGCGGGCCGGCACCCTGTTCCAGATCGGACTCGACGCCACCGACGCCGACGGGCAGGTGGTGACGCTGTATGTCGACAATCTGCCGCCGGGTGCGGTCTTCGACAGCCGCACGCGGGTGCTGTCGTGGCTGCCGGGCTACGACCAGGCGGGCCTGTATCCGGATCTTCGCATCGTCGCGAGCGACGGCATCACCCGTACCGTGAAGACCCTGTCGTTGCTGGTGCGCCCGGCCAACGCAGCACCGCTGATCAACGGCGTGCCGGCGCGCAGTGTGCGCGAAGGCGACCCGATCTCGGTGCGTCTTTCGGCCTTCGATCCCAATGGCGACGAGGTGCGCTTCGAGAGCCCGAACCTGCCGCAGGGCGCGCGGCTGAACCCGCTCACCGGCCTGCTGCAGTGGACGCCGGCGTACACCCAGGCGGGCAGCTACGACATCGCGCTGTGGGCAACCGACGGGATGCTGCGCAGCGAGACGATCTTCCACGTCGACGTCGTGAACGTGAACGGCGTGCCGGTGTTCGATAGTTTCGACGACTGGACCGTCGTCGAAGGTCAGGGCATCAGCTTCCGTGCGTTTGCCTTCGATCCGGACAACCCGGGCTACGTGCCGCGTGATCGCCTGGCGTCGGGTGAACTGATCGATATCTCCGAACTGTCGGTTGCGGAGCCGAGCGTGACGATCAGCGTCGAGGGCCTGCCACCGGGGGCGACGTTCGACCCCGTGACCTGGATGTTCGACTGGACGCCGGGCTACACGCAGGCCGGCACGTACACGGTGCGCTTCACCGCGACCGATGACGGCGACGGCACCGGTGTGCCGAACACGGTCTCGATCGACGTGCCGCTCACGGTCTACAACGCCAACCGCGCGCCGGTGATCGTGCCGTGGGGCAATCAGAGTGTGGCACGCGGTGACGTGCTCGAGATCCCGCTCGGCATCACGGACCCCGACGGCAACCCGCTCGTGATCACGACCGAGGGGCTGCCGCGCTTTGCGGAGATCCGCACGCTCGATGACGGCTCACGCGTGCTGCGGATTGCGCCCGGTGCGCAGGACCGCGGCGACTACGTGGTCACCCTGACCGCGACCGACGACGGCGACGGCGGTGGCGTGCGCATGCGTCAGAGCGCGAGCTACACCTTCGTGATCACGGCCGAGTCGCCGTCCGAGGCGCCGGTGCTGACGCCGATCGGCGACAAGGTGGCGCTGTTCGGTGAACTCCTGCGTTTCACGATCCGGGCCACCGACCTCGATGAAGACGGGCTCACGTTCAGCGCCGACGCACTGCCGTCGGGCGCAACGCTCAAGGCGGGTGCGAAGTACGGCGAGGCGGTGTTCGAGTGGACACCGAGCGCGGCGCAGGGCGGCAAGTACGACGTCACGTTCACGGTGACCGACGATGGCAACGACGGCGAGGGCCCCGTCGGCAGCGATACGCGGACGATCCGCATCGTCGCGCGGGCGGTGAACAGCGCGCCGCTGCTGCTGCCCATAGGCAACCGGACGGTTGCCGAGGGCGAGACCCTGGCGGTGCAGATCAACGCACTCGACAGCGACGGGGACGCGCTCAGCTACAGCGCAAGCAAGCTGCCGCCCGGTGCGAAGCTCGATGCCGCGACCGGATTGCTCACGTTCACGCCGCACTATTTCCAGGCAGGCAGCTACGGCGGCATCGTGATCACGGTGAGCGACGGGCAGGGCGTGGCGAGCGAGAACATCGCGATCGAGGTCACGAACACGAACCGCGCGCCGCTGTTTGCGGGCATCGCGCCGCTGGGTACGCAGGAGCTGCGTGTGGTGCAGTTCGGGCTGCGTGCACGCGACCCCGACGCCGACGCCATCGTCTACTCGCTGCTCGGCTACACGAAGAACGGTGTGGCGCAGCCGGGTACGCGCCCGCGCGGCGTGTTCTTCGACGAGGTCGAGGGGCGCTTCGAGTGGACGCCGGACCAGGAGCAGTCGGGCGAGTACGTGTTCCGCTTCCGCGCGAGCGACATCGAAGGTGCGAGCGACGAGCTCGAAGTGGTGGTGCGGGTTGCCGACGTGAACCGCGCGCCGGTGATCGGAGCGCTCTACAACCGCCAGGTCGCGCTCGGCAAGGAGCTGCGCTTCAAGCTGACCGGCAGTGACCCCGATCTGGGTGAAACGCTGCGCTTCTCGGCCGTCGGCCTGCCTGATGGGGCGAAGCTCGACGCCGTGAGCGGCGAGTTCGTGTGGACGCCCGGCGCCGGCCAGGCCGGTGACTACCTGGTGATGGTGTCATTGACCGACGGCAAGGCCACGACGGTGCGTCCGCTGTCGCTGCGTGCCACGCTGACTCCCGAGCTGCCGACCGCGCTGATCAACCTGACGCCGGGCTTCCCGGTGGTGCCGGGGCAGACCGTCACGGTGAGCGTGCTCGCCGAGGCGTTCTCGGGTGTGGTCGCGCGCAGCCTGTACCTCGATGGCGTGCCGGTGGCACTCGATGCGCAGAACCGCGCGCAGATCAGCGCCCCGGCGATCGGTACCTACGTGCTGAAGGCCGTGGTGACCGACCGCGACGGGCTCGTGACGACGGTGGAGCGCATGCTGCGCGTGCGCGACGCGGACGACCGCGCTGCGCCCGAGGTGGCGTTGAATGCAGCGCTGAACGGCAGCCGCATCGCGGCACCGCTGTCGATCACGGGACGTGTTGCCGACCGGAACCTCGATGCCTGGCGGCTCGAGATCGCGCGTGCGGGCAGCGAGGACTGGACGCTGCTCGCCGAAGGACGCGCCACGATCGACGGGGCGCTTGCGTCCCTCGATCCCGAGCGTCTGCAGACCGGTTTCTACGTGCTGCGCCTGAGCGCAAGCGATGTGGCCGGTCGCATCGCCGAGACGAGCGCGCTGGTGGAGATCGCGAGTGCGACGAAGACCGGCCGCTACCTGCGAACCGACAGCGACTTCACATTCACGATCGGCGGGCACACGCTCGACTTCGTGCGCCGCTACGACTCGCTCGATACCGCCACGGCAGGCAGCTTCGGCTACGGCTGGTCGCTCGCGCTGCGCGATGTGCAGCTCGAGACCGACGTACCGCCGACGGATGTGGAAACAGGCGCCGCGTTCAACCCGCTGCGTACGGGTTCCAGGGTGTTCCTGACCGCGCCGGATGGCGAGCGACTCGGATTCACGTTCGCGCCGCAGAAGAGCGAGGGCCGCGGTTTTGCGTACTGGACGCCTGCCTGGGTTGCCGATGAAGCCAACGGCTGGCAACTGCGCTCGCTCGACCTGAAGTTGCAGCGCGGTGCCGACCGTTTCTACGATCTTGCGACCGGCATGCCGTACAACCCGGCAGCCTTCGGCGCCGAAAGCGCGCAGTACGAACTGATCGCTCCCGACGGCACGGTTTACGAGATTGCGGCGGCGAGCGGCATCACCGGCATCGTGTTCAGCGACGGGGTGCGCCTTGCGGTCAGCGACTCGGGCATCACTGGACCGGACAATGAATCGTTGCGCTGGATGCGCGATACCAGTGGCGCGTTGCGTCAGGTCACGACACCGGACGGGCGCAGCTTCCTCTACGGCTACGACATCGACGGCAACCTCGCGTCGGTGCGCAACCTCGAGGCGGCGAGTTCGCAACGCTACGGCTACGCCGAGCCTGCATCGCACCGCTTGACGCTCGCGACGGGTCCGAGTGGCGGTGCTGCGATCGGCTACGGCGATACGGTCAGCGTGGATCCGGTGAAGGCAGACCTGGGCGCCGCACTCGGCTACCTGGCCGCGCCGCGCAGCGCAACGCTCGCCGCTGGCGAGGAGCATCTGTACAGCCTGGCGACGCGTGACAGCGAGGTCGTGCTGCCGGCCGGCAGCGCCGTGCTGCTTGGCGTGATCGTGACCGCTGCCGATGCGGGTGCGCTCGATCCTGCGTTGCCCGCGCTGCTCGGGCATCAGGCAATCGCCAGCCGGGTCGAGGACGGCCGGGCGTTTGCGCTCTATCGTGTCGACCGCGCTGCGCTCGATCTGCTGCGCATCGGCGGCAGCGGCAGCGGCAGTTACACGCTGGAATTCTTCGTCGCCGGCGACGTGAACCGCGACGCGAAAGTCGATGCAGCGGATGCTGCACTGCTGGCCGAACTGCGGCGTACCGGTGGTTATGATCCCAGGGCGGACTTCGACGGCGACGGCGTGCTCAGTGTGAGTGACACGCAACTGCTGTTCGCATCGCTCGGCTACAGCGCGAACGCCGCGCCGAGGATCGAGGCGGCGACGCGCAAGACCCACGTCGACCTCGATATCGACTGGAATCTGGGCAACCTGATCTCCGATCCGGAAGGCGATTCGCTCTACGTGGGCATCGTCGGTGCAAGCCACGGCACGGTACGCATGGCGGGCGATGGGCGCACGCTCTACTTCAAGCCCGACACCGGCTTTGTCGGCGATGCGACGGTGACGCTCTACGCCGACGACGGTTTCACCAAGTCGGAGCCGGTCACGCTGACGGTGACGATCAGCGACGCACGGCTGATGAGCGTCGACTTCGACCTGCGTGCACCGAAGATCCGTGCCGGTGACCAGTGGCTGGTACAGCTCACCGGCGACTTCGAGGACGAGCAGGACGTCAGCCTGCCGCTCGGCTACGTGAGCCTCAGCACCTACGATCCCGCCGTGGCGGCAATGAACACGCGCGGCGAACTGGTGGGCCTGAAGAGCGGAACCACGGTGCTGCGCGCAACGCGGGGCGAGATCAGCGCGGCCACCGCGGTGTCGGTCGGCAATCCGCAGACCGCGCTCGAGATGTTCACCTACTACTTCGGCATCGACGCCTACCCGGATGCGATCGCGCTGCTGCCCGGCGTCGAGCGGCAGATGGTCGTGCAGTGGGGCGACGGCATGTACCTGAACTCTGCCGCCGACGGCACCTACTACGTGATCGGCGACGAGCACGTGGCGACGGTGGACGCCGACGGGCGTCTGGTGGCGAAGAACCTCGGCAAGACCACCGTGACGGTGATCAACCGCTCGGGCGAACAGGTGGTGCCGGTGGTCGTGGTCGCGCCGTCGGGAGGCGAGGTCGGCTCCAGCGGCGGTGTGGTGCTTGGCCCGGACGGGCAGATGATCGCGCTCGGTGCGGGTCAGGTCGCCGACGGCACCACGGTCACGATCACGACGCTGCAGGAAGAGGACCTGACGACCCCGATACCCGATATCGTCGACTTTGCGGCGGCATTCAACGTCGAGGTCAACGACCCGAACCTGGAAGGCACGATGCAGATCGCGGTGCCCGCGGGTGCCGAGTTCGAGGTCGGCGAGACGGTGTACTTCTTCCAGGAGATCCAGTCCGACATCACCGGCGAGATGAAGTCGTACTGGGCGGCGATCGACACCGGCGTCGTCGGCGACGACGGCTACGTGCGTACGACATCGCCGCCCTGGCCGGGGTTGAGCAGCAACGGCAATATCCTGATGGCGCGGGCGAACCAGCCGCTTCGCATCGTCAAACTCGACCTGACGGCGTGGTATACCGCAGCACAGTTGCTGGTACTGGCGACCGCCAGTGGCAGCCTGGTTGGTCTGATGGTTTACGGTGGACTCGCGACCGCCATTGTCATGATGCCGTTCATGATGACTGCCCAGAAGATCCGGTTGTATGCGAGATATGCAAACGGCACCTTGGTCGAGGTGCCTCTGGACGTCGATGCCGGTCTGAATGCGATTCGTGTAAGCGCTCCCCCGGATTCTCCGAACACGCCGCCAGGAATGCCGGTGCTTCTTCCAACGACTGGGTTCGACGCAGAAACGGGCAGATTGACGCTGCGTGGGCGCAATTTCGGTGTGGATCAGAGCGAGGTGCGGGTCACATTCAAGCAGGGCGACAATATCGTCCACGTCAGTGGCACCAAGGCCGTTTCGGTCTCGGACACTGAGATCGTGCTCGAGGTGCCGAGGCAGGTCGTGCTCGGCCTTGCCGGGATTTACGTCGAGCGTGCGCAGCAGCAGGTGGTTCCGGGCCCGGATGGTCGTCCCACGACAGTGCAGAACTGGTCGAGCAGTCAACGGATAGCGATCGACAACCAGGGTGGTTACGGTTTCGTCGGTCAGTATGACAAGCTGAAGATCCTCGACCTGAAGACCAAACAGGAGGGTGGTCCCGATGAGGTGATCAAGGAGATCGACCTCAGGCAATACGTCGTCGATACCGCTGCCACTCCCGATCGCGCCCGCGCCTTCGTCGCGGTACAGTCGGGCAATGGCAAGCCGGGCGGAGTCTGGGTCGTGGACGGCGTGGGGCTGCGGCTTGCGGATGCAACGCCAGGAACCGATACGCTCGATCTGATCGCGCTGCCGAACGGCGTCGAGCCTACTGCGATGACGCTCGATCCGAACGGGCGCTATCTGTACGTGGCTGCGGGGTCTGCGATCTACGTGATCGATATCCGCCCCGGTAACGACCTGTACCGCATCGTCGATACGATCGTGCTCGTCACGCCGAACAACAAGATCAACGCGATCACGAC
>DAOLKH010000060.1:0-7951 GCA_035331685.1 Pseudomonadales bacterium | reverse complement strand
ACGGTGCCGACACCGTGCGCCTGTTCATGATGTTCGCGGCGCCGCCCGAACAGACGCTGGAATGGTCCGACGAAGGCGTGGCCGGCGCGAGTCGTTTCCTGAAGCGGCTGTGGAAAGCGGTGCACACCCACCTCGAGGCAGGGCAGAGTGCTGCTCGTGCCGAGTCATCCGTTGCCTCTGCAGCTGCGCAGGACAATCTGCGCGAGCTGCGTCGCAAGACGCATGAGACGATCGCGAAGGTGAGCGACGACTATGGCCGACGGCAGACGTTCAATACCGCGATCGCAGCGGTGATGGAGTTGCTGAACGAGATCGGCAAGCGCGCCGATCGCAGTTCGACTGCCGCGCTGGCGGTGGAGCGCGAGGCGCTCGAATCGGCTGTGCTGCTGCTCGCACCGGTGGTGCCGCACGCCTGTCATGCGCTGTGGCAGGCACTGGGGCACACGGATGCAGTGATCGATGCACCGTGGCCACGGGTCGAGGAGTCGGCGCTGCGCCGCACCACGATCGAGCTGGTGCTGCAGGTCAACGGCAAGCTGCGCGCGCGTATCGACGTGCCGGCGGATGCACCACACGCGGAACTCGAACGTCTCGCACTTGCCGACCCGCAGGTGCAGCGCTTCATCGACGGCAAGCCGGTACGCAAGGTAATCGTGGTTCCGGGCAAACTCGTGAACGTCGTCAGCGGATGATTCCCATGCATAACACCCTGTTGCGCGCCGCCTGCATCACCATCGCCACACTCGCGCTGCTCGCCTGCGGCTGGCATCCGCGCGGCAGCGGCGAAACGACGCTGCCGATGCGTCAACTGCGTATCGAAAGCGCGCAGGCCGACGATGCGCTGTCGGTCCAGATGAGACGCCTGCTCGAGGCATCCGGGGTCGACGTGGTGGCCGATGCCGGGCACGGCCCGTCGCTTCTTCTCGGGGCTGAACACCTCACTACCCGCAAGGTGTCGCTCGATCGCCGTGCCCGTGCCGCCGAGCAGGAAATGCGCATGACGATCGACTTCGAGGTGCGCAACGCCGACGGCGAGACCGTATTCGGCCCGCGCACCGTCACTTCGAGCCGCATCTATGCGTTCGACCCCAACAGCATCATCGCGCTGCAGGGCGAGGAACAACTGATCCAGCGGGAGCTGCGCGACAACGTTGCCGCGCAGATCCTGCGCCAACTGCGTTATGTGCCGTCTGCAGCCACGGGGCCGTAGGGCAGGGGGCAGAGGCAGTGCGGATACTGCGCGTCGAGGAGTTCCACACCCGCCTCAAGGCCAGGCTGTTCCCGTTCTACCTGATCCACGGCGAGGAGCCACTGCTGATCCAGGAGTGCGCCGACGCGCTGCGCGCCGCATGCCGGACGCAGGGAATCAGCGAGCGTCAGGTCTTCGATGCCGACGCGAACTTCGACTGGAACCGCCTCGGTGCCGAATTCAGCAGCATGTCGCTGTTCGGCGAGCGCAAGCTGATCGAAGTGCGCCTGGCTGGCGCCAGGCTCGGTGCGGCCGGCAGCCAGGCACTGCGTGAACTCGCGGCCCTGCCACCGTCGGAAGACGTGGTGCTGATACTCGCCGGCAAGCTCGATCGCGAGGTCGAAAAGTCTGCATGGGTGCGCGCCATCGAGGAGGCTGGCGCCACCTTGCGCGTGTGGCCACTGCGTCGCAACGAGCTTCCCGGCTGGATCACGCAGCGCCTGCGCGCAGCCGGATTCCAGCCCACGCGCGACGCCGTGGCGCTGCTTGCAGAGCGTGTCGAAGGCAACCTGCTCGCGGCGCGCCAGGAAATCGAGAAGCTCGCGCTGCTTGCGGAACCGGGGCCACTCGACGCAACTGCGCTGACGGCCCTGGTGACCGATTCCGCGCGCTATTCGGTGTTCGACCTCAGTGACCGTGTATTCGAGGGCGATCGTGCCGCCGCCGTGCGCACGCTCTCGGGCCTGCGGGCCGAAGGCACCGAGGCAACGCTGGTGCTGTGGGCTCTGACCGACGAGATCCGTCGTGTGCTGCGCATCGCGCGTCGGCGCGCCGACGGTGAAAACGCCGAACAGGCGCTGAAGGCGGAACGCGGCAAGCCGGCTACCGACGCCGCGCTGCGCCGGCTCGGACCGCAGGGGCTGCACCGGGCGCTGCGCCTGGCCGCCGACGTGGACCGCTGTATCAAGGGGCTGGATCGCCGCGATGCGTGGGACGCGCTGCTGGAACTGGTCGGCCGCCTGTCCGCCGCCCGCCCGTAGGTCGGCATTCATGCCGACGGATATTCGTAGGTCGGCATTCATGCCGACGGATATTCGTAGGTCGGCATTCATGCCGACGATCGAACCCCGACTCACACACGTCGGGTTGAAACCCGACCTACATGGATCGAACCCCGACCCACGTAGGTCGGCATTCATGCCGACGATCGAACCTCGACCTACGCGGGAACGCGCAGATCCTCGAGCACGGTGCCGCTCGCGAGCAATTCCGCTTCGTGGCCGGCATCACGCACGGGTTCGGCAAGCGCCGCCTCGTACCACTCCCTCATCGCCGGCAACTGCAGCAGGCGTTCGGCATAGCTTGCTGCAGGGTTGCCCAGCTCGAGCCCGTAGGTCTGGATACGGAACGCTACTGGCGCAAAGAAGGCGTCCACTGCCGTAAACGATGCTCCGGCAAGCCAGTCGCCGCCGAAGCGCTCCAGCCCATCGCTCCACAGCGCCTCGAGCCGCACCAGATCGGCCCGCAGTCCGGGCGAATACTCGTGCAGGCGCACGCGCACGCCGCAATTCATGCCGCAGGCGCTGCGCAGCGCAGTGAATCCGGAGTGCATCTCGGCCGCCGCACTGCGCGCCCACGCGCGCGCTCGCACATCACCGGGCCACACGCCGCAGTGGCGCTCTGCAAGATATTCGACGATCGCCAGCGAGTCCCAGACCACGCAACCGTCATGGTGCAGGCACGGCACCCGGCCCGATGGTGAAAACACGCGGAACCGGTCCAGGTTCGAACCGTTACCGAAGGTCCACTGCTGCTCTTCGAACGCGATGTCCTGCGCGCGCATCAGCACCCACGGACGCAGTGACCAGGACGAGTAGTTCTTGTTCGCTATGTGCAACGTGTACATGAACCGAACCTCCCTGCAACACTTTCACCGATCCGTCTGTCCGTAGGTCGGCATTCATGCCGACGGTTGTTCGTGGGTCGGCATTCATGCCGACGAGCGACGCCGACATCCGTCGGGTTGAAACCCGACCTACATGACGACGCCCGACCCACACAACACGTCGGGTTGAAACCCGACCTACGTGACGACACCCGGTCCCCGTAGGTCGGCATTCATGCCGACGCAGCACCCGCATCACGAACCGGGTGGAACCTCCCCGGCCTGGCGATCGGCGTGATACGAGGAACGCACCAGCGGCGCGCTGGCGACCTGGCGAAACCCGAGCGATCGCGCCACCGCGCCGAGGTCGTCGAACTCATCGGGTGGCACGAAACGATCCACCGCGAGGTGGTTGCGACTCGGCTGCAGGTACTGTCCCAGCGTGAGCATATCGACGTCGTGCGCGCGCAGATCGTGCATCACCTCGATCACTTCCGCGTTGGTCTCGCCGAGCCCGAGCATCAGCCCCGACTTGCTGATGACATCGGGGCGCCGGCGCTTGTACTGGCGCAGCAGCTCCAGCGACCACGCGTAATCAGCCCCCGGGCGCACCTGCCGGTACAGCCGCGGCACCGTCTCCAGGTTGTGATTGAACACATCCGGCGGCTCGCGCTCGAGGATATCCAGCGCGATGTCCATGCGCCCGCGGAAATCCGGCACCAGCACCTCGACGCGAATGCCCGGATTGTGCGCGCGCACCTCGCGGATGCAGTCGGCGAAGTGGCCTGCGCCGCTGTCGCGCAGGTCATCGCGGTCCATCGAGGTGACGACCACATAATTCAGCCGCATCTCGGCGATCGCCGCGGCGAGCTGGCGTGGCTCGTCGGGATCGAGCGGGTTGGGCTTGCCGTGCGCAACGTCGCAGAACGGACAGCGTCGCGTACAGATCTCGCCCATGATCATGAACGTCGCCGTGCCGCGACTGAAGCACTCGCCGAGGTTCGGGCACGCGGCTTCCTCGCATACCGACGCGAGCCGGTGCCGACGCAGCACGTCGCGGATGCGTGCAACCTCCGGCGACACCGGCATGCGCACGCGAATCCAGTCGGGCTTGCGCGGCAGTTCGACGGTCGGGATCACCTTGACCGGAATGCGCGCCACCTTCTCGGCGCCGCGCAGCTTTTCGCCCTGCACCAGGCGCCGGCGCACGCGTTCCGGTTGGGCGCGATCCTCGCTCATCTGCATTCCCCCGACGGCATGGCATGCAGTATACGCAGCATCGCGCGTCGCCGTGCGTTCACCAGATTGCTACCCGTTCGGCGGGCGACAGATACATGCCATCACCTTCCCTGACGCCAAAGGCCTCGTAGAACGGCGTGAAGTTGCGCAGCACCCCGATCACGCGAAAACGCGCCGGGGAATGCGGGTCGCTCACCAGCATCGCGCGCAGCATCTCCTCGCGCAACTGCGCACGGTTGGTCTGCGCAAAGCCGATGAAGAAGCGCTGGTCACCGGTCAGGCCATCGATCACCGGCGCCTCCTTGCCGCCGAGCGAAGCGCGGTACGCGCGATAGGCGATCGTGACCCCGGTCAGATCGGCGATGTTCTCGCCGAGCGTCAGCTTGCCGTTGATCGTCATTCCCGCCACCGGGCTGAAGGCGTTGTATTGCTCGACCAGCCGAGCGGCGGTGCGATCGAAGTGCTCGGCGTCTTCTGCCGTCCACCAGTCGTTCAGCTTGCCGTACGGGTCGAAGGCACGTCCCTTGTCGTCGAAGGCGTGCCCGATTTCGTGCCCGATCACGTAGCCGATCGCGCCGTAGTTCACTGCGGGGTCCGCCGCCATGTTGAAGTTCGGCGGCTGCAGGAAACCGGCCGGAAACACGATCTCGTTCATGAACGGCTGGTGATACGCGTTCACGGTCTGTGGCGTCATCTCCCACTCGTCGCGATCGATCGGGTGGTCGAGCTTCCCGAGCTGGTAGCGGTATTCGAAGGCATTCGCTCGCGCGAGGTTGCCGAGCGGATCGTCGGCGCGGATCTCGAGTCCCGAATAGTCACGCCACTTGTCGGGGTAACCGATCTTGGTCACCAGCCGCGCGCGCTTCGCCTCGGCCTTGCGTTTCGTTTCCTCGCTCATCCAGTCGAGCTCGGTGATGCCGACGCGAAACGCCTCCATCAGGTTGCCGACCAGATCGAGCATCGCCTGTTTGTAGGCCGGCGGGAAATAGCGCTCCACGTAGACCTGTCCCACGGCCTCTCCGACCAGCGCGTCGATCGCGCGCACCGCCCGCTTCCATTCGGGTGCCAGCTCCGCGAGCCCCAGCACATCGCGCTGCATGAATTCGAACTGGGCGCGCTCGAATTCGCTCGACAGCCAGGGAGCGGCCTCGTTCAGCGCGTGGTAGCGCAGATAATCCTTCCACGCAGCGAGCGGGAACGCGGTGACGATCGAGCCGATGGCGCGCACGTAATCGAGTTGCGCTGCCATCAGTTCCCGCCGCGCACCGAGTCCGGCGGCGTCGATGTACTGCGGCCACGCGAAGTCCGGCGCGATCTGCGGCAGTTCCGCGACCGGCACCATGTTGTACAGCTTTTTCATGTCGCGGTTTTCTTCGGCAGGCCATTGCGCCTCGGCTAGACGCTGCTCGATCGCGTACACCGCTGCCGCCTGCTCCGGCGTGCCGCCATAGCCACCGAGCGCGAGCAGTCGCGCGATGTAGGCGGGGTACGCCGCGCGAATGCGCTGGAATTTCGCGTCGTCACGCAGGTAATACTCGCGGTCCGGCAGCGCGAGCCCGCTCTGCCAGATGTAGGGAACATAGCGGTCGTGGCTGCCCGGGTCCTGCACCACACCCACCGCGAGCGGTGCATCGGCACCGAGCAGCGTGGCGGCGCCGAATGCAGCGGCGAGCTGGGCGTAGGAGTCGATCGTGTCGATACGCGCCAGCGTGGCGGCAATCGGTGTCACGCCCTTGCCTTCGACCAGCGCCTGGTCGGTGAGACTGGTGAAGAACGCGCCGATCTGTGTCGCGACCGATGCGTTGTCCGGATCGTTGCGCGCGCCCATTTCCTCGATGATCAGGCGCTGGCGTTCCTCGCTCTCGGCCCGCAGTTCCGGCACCACACCCCACCACGTGCGGTCCGGCGGGATCTGCGTGCGCGCAGCCCAGCCGCCGTTCACCCACGCGAAGAAGTCGTCCTGCGGGCGCACGTTCTCATCGAAGCCGCTGCGATCGATGCCCGTCGCGTTCGCGTACAGCAGGGCAGCGTCGGCGATGGCCGGTGTGGGCGGCACCGACGCCCGCCGCCCCGTTTCGCTGCAGCCAGTCAGCAGCAGTGCGACGCTCAGTACGACGGACGAAGCGAAACGCGTCATGTGGGGGGCTCCTGTGCATCGGGCAGTGGCAGCCCGCGATCATAACCCACGCAGGTCGGCGTTCATGCCGATGAAAATGACCACACCCGTCGGATTGAAATCCGACCTACGTGGGTCGGCATTCATGCCGACGGGGTTTGCGACGGCTCTTCGATCAACGCGCGGATGCGTTCGCGCAACGCGTCCGCATCGGGTGACAGCCGACGCCCGAAGCGCTCCATGCCCAGCGCCTGCAATGCCTCGATGCATTCGGCCAGATCCCGCTCGCCGGTCTCCGGCTGGCGCAGCCGCTCCAGCAGCGCCAGCAACGCCTCCTGCGGTCCGGGCCGGTACTGGCGCTCGTAGCTCTGCTGCAGGCGCGCGATCGTGTTCGCAAATTCCGGCTCCGAGTTGCGCACCTGGTTCAACAGCCGGAACAGGCTGTCTTCCTTGTCCATCAGCGGCCGCTGGTAGCGCTTCTCGTACAGGTGTTCGAGCAGCATCACCTGGTTGCGGATCTCGTGATCCGGGAAATCCGCCATCTCGAGGTAGCGGTAGATCGCCTCGCGCATATCGAGCGGGAACGAGTGGAAACGCGCCACATAGGCGTCGATGATCGGCTTGATCGCGGCAACGAGTTCCTCGGGGCTGCCGCGATCGTCCTGGATGCAGTCGATGAACCGCCGGTGCAGTTCGCCGAGATTCGCCTCGCGCACCAGCGGTGGTGTGGGCTGCGCGTTGCGGATCATCTCGATCGCAGCGCTCGCCGGATCCACTGCGGTTTCGGGCTGCAGCGTACGCAGGTGCTCCGCGATGCCGGGGCCGGCTTCACCGGCGCACGCCTCTTCCAGACGGTGTGCCAGCGCGCGGAAACACGCACTCGCCGGCGCATCGGGCTGCACCAGCAGCACCGGATGTTGCAGGCGCACCGCGGTGACCAGCGCGCGGTCTGCCGCGACGTGGCCGAACCAGTCGGTCTCGACCTGCATGTACTTCAGCGCGGCCTGTGCAAAGCGCTGGTAGATCTTCTGTGCCGATGTTTCGCTGTCGGCCATGTTGACCACCACATGCAGCGCGCCGCTGTAGTGGTTGCGCTTCAGGATGCGCGTCAGCGCGAAGGCATCGGTCAGCGAGGTTGGATCCGGCGAGACCACGAGCAGCGCGCGCTCTGCGGCAAGCACGAAGCGGATCACCGAATCGGCAATGCCCGCTGCGGTATCGATCAGCAGGTAGTCGAACTGCTGCTCGAGGCGCTGCATCCCGTTCAGCAGCGACTGCTGGTGATGCCGGCCGAGGTCTGCGTACTCGACGATCCCGGAGGCGCCGGGCACCACGCGCACACCGCGCGGGCCTTCCATCAGGATCGCCTCGATCGGCAGCCCGCCGTCGAGAAAATCCTCCAGCGTGTGGCTCGGCCTGAGCCCGAGCACGATGTTGACGTTCGCCAGGCCGGTGTCGGCGTCGACGATGCACACGCGCTTGCCGGCCAGCGCGAGCGCCACGGCGAGGTTGGCGGTGATGT
>DAOLKH010000059.1:0-7993 GCA_035331685.1 Pseudomonadales bacterium | reverse complement strand
ACGTCGAGACCTACGTGCGCGCGGTGGCAGGAACGCAGCAAGAACTTGTCTGGACGCAGGGACACAACCTGCAGCCGAAGCCGGCACACAAGCGCTACGTGCCGGACTGTTTCGGCGGCCACCGTATACCGCTCTACTCATACTGGCTGAAGCAGGTCGGCGACGATCTGCGCCGGCAGATGGTGGCGCACGAGGTGTTTGCCAGGGTCCCCGCGCTCGATCCCGAACGTGTGTTTCTCGAATACGCGCCGTTGCCGTTCTGGCATTCCAGCGTGCTCGAGGACGAACCGGCCGAGTTTGACCTGTATGCGATGAACTGGCGCACGGCGATGGGCGGTGTGGGATCCGGCACGGTGCCGGCAACCAATGTGTGGCTGCTGGAAGCCGCCGAACGCGACCCGTATTTCGCACACATCCTGATCAACGCGGCGACTGCACGACGCAGGAATCTTGCCGATGGCCAGCGCGTCTGTGTGGAGTCGCCGCACGGGCGCATGGAAGGAACCCTCAAGTGCACCCAGACGATCCACCCCGAGGTGATCGGGACCATCGGCTGCTGGGGACACCTGACCGACGCCGCAGTGGGGTGTGGTCGCGGCCCCGGTCATTTCAACAGCCTGCTCGGTTCCGGTCTGCGCTACATGGGGCCTTCGACGCTGCAGGCGGAGTGCGCGGCGCGGGTGAAGGTCTACGCGATCTAGATCAACTGGGCACAGCCTGGACTACACGGCAGCGCTGCGGCTGGAGCGGTAGGCTTCCGGTGATTCGCCGGTCCACACGCGGAACGCCCGCCGGAAGGCGCGCGCATCGCTGAATCCCAGGCGCAGCGCGACGTCGGCAATCTTCAGCCGCGAATCCTGGCCCAGCAGTTCGATCGCAAGCTGGCGCCGGCAGCGTTCCTTGATCTCGCCGAGCGTCACGCCTTCCTCGGCGAGCCGGCGACGGAACGTCGCGTTGCTGATGTTGAACACGTGCGCGAACTGTGCCGTGGTCGGGATCGGCTCATCACGTGCGAGCCGGGCCAGGATCAGTTGTTCGACCGCCTCCGAGAAGCAGTGCTGCACGCCGGCCCCTTGCATCACGTCGAACGGGAATACCGCGAGCAGTTCGACCAGTCGCTGGTAGCTGCGCACCACGGGTTTGTCGAGGTAGTGCAACGGAAAGCCGAAGTGGTTGTCGGCCTGCGCATACACGATCGGGTGGTGGAACAGGCGCAGCAACAGGGCGTCGTTGCCGCGATTTGCATAGACGACGCCGAAACCGGGAATCGGGATCGTCTCGCCGATCAACCAGCTGAACAGGCGGTGATAGAACGACAATCCGGTCAGGTCGGCGAGCAGTCCGCCGACGCTGTCGGGTCGTCGCACGGTCTGCATGCGGAAAATCGCGTTCTCGTGCTCCCGGTCCAGGATCAGCCTGCCCGCGCGTCCGCCGAGCATGGTGCAGAAGCGTGCGGCACGCAGGATCACCTCTTCGAGGTTTTCACAGCCAATCACGCAGTAGCACAGCATGTCCACCTCGTCCTTGCTCATCGGAGGCAGATTGCTTTCGCGGTTGGCGCAGTTGGCGAGCAGGGTGATGCATTCGCGGTAGAGCTGCACGAACTGTGCGTCGGGCAGCGTGGCGACACGTCCTTCGCACAGGTCCCCGAGACGGAACGGAAACTGCAGCCGTGCGAGGATGCGGTCCGGATCCTCGCCGATCGTTGCTGCGTCGTGCAGCAGAGCGAGTGCGAAATCGGCCGGAACGGTGTGCGGTGGTCTGCGTGTCGGTGCGATGCTCATCGTGAATCGCATGGTGCCGCCAGCGCGTCTTTCCGGCAAGTCGTGAGCGCTTTTGTCCCCCTGTTGCGGTGTTGCGGACCTAGGGGTACTTGCTGCCACGCTGCATAATGGGTGCAGCAGGGGTGGCGCAGGGTCGCTCCGGTGCAACCATACAGCGAGGAAGCACACCATGACGATCGCAAGACGGGAAATTCGCTACGGCGGCGCCATGCTCGATCAGAAGGAGATCGATGCCGTCGTCAATGTGATGCAGACCAGCATGGTCGTGGGGCCGCAGGTACAGAGCTTCGAGAAGCGCTGTGCGCAACTGCTGGGGCACGAGTACGGGATCATGGTGAACTCCGGCAGCAGTGCGCTGATGCTGGCGCTGCGCCTGGCGGATCTGCCCAAGGGTTCGGAGGTCATCACGCCGACGCTCACCTTCGGCACGGACATCTCGAGCATCGTGCTGACCGGGCTGGTGCCGGTGCTGGTCGACGTGGAACCCGATACCTACCAGATCGACATCGACAGCATCGAGCGCAACATCACCCCGAAGACCGGTGCCATGCTGGTTCCCAATCTGGTCGGCGGCATGCCCGACTGGGACCGGTTGCGCGCGATCGCCGACAAGCACGGGCTGATCCTGATCGAGGACAGTTGCGACACTCTCGGTGGCACCTTCCGCGGCAAGCCTGCAGGCAAGCGGGCGCACATCAGCGTCACCAGCTTCTCGATCTTCCACATCATTACTTGCCTCGGCAATGGTGGTCTGGTGGCGGTTGACGATGAAAGGCTGTGGGATCGTGGCCTGATGCTGCGCGCCTGGGGCCGTTCGTCCGAGAAATTCCTGCACGGTACGCGCCAGGGTGACAGCGACGGGCGTTTCCTGGAGAACATCGGCGACATCGAATACGACGGCATGTTCATTTTCGAGGAAATCGCGTACGGCTTCATTCCGAACGAGGCGGGTGCGGCTTTCGGGCACGAACAGCTCAACAAGCTCGATCTGTTCACGCAGCTGCGCCAGGAACGCTTCGAGCTGCATGCGCAATACCTGGAACGCAATTCCGACGTGTTCATCAAGGCGCGCGTGCACCCGGACGTGTTCACGACCTGGATCTGCTACCCGGTGATGCTGCGCCCCGAGCTTGGCTGGAGCCGCCGTGCGCTGCAGATCCATCTGGAGGAGGCAGGGATCTTCACGCGGGTGATATTCTCCGGTCACGCCGCGCTGCAGCCGATGATGAAGGACGTCGCCTACCGGGTCGACCCGCAGGGCTGCCAGAATGCCGAGCGCGTGATGCGCCACGGCCTGATGCTGCCGTGCCACCCGACGATGACGGTCGAGGACTGCCAGTACCTGTACCAGGTGCTTGACGAGTTCATCGCGCTGCAGCGCGCGAAGCAGTGATGCCGGATCACACGGGAGCAAACGCCATGCTTGAAAGGATCACCCTGCCGGATACCGAACTCACGGTCAGCCGTCTGTGCCTGGGCACCAATATGTTCGGCAGTGCGCTCGAACCAGCGCAGGCAGAGGCCATCCTCGAGACCTTCTTCGCCGCTGGTGGCAACTTCATCGACACCGCGCATTCCTACGGCGACTGGGTGCCGGGGATTCCGCAGGCAGCGAGCGAGCGCAGCCTGCGCACGCTGCTCGCAGGTCGACCGCGCGCGAGCTACGTGCTGGCGACCAAGGGTTGCGAGTTCGACTATCGCAAGGGCGATTTCGCATTGCGGGTGACGCCCGAGCTGCTGAAGAGCGATCTTGCCGGCAGCCTAGAGACGCTCGGCGTCGATTGCATCGATCTGTACTGGCTGCACCGCGACGATCCGTCGCGCCCGGTCGGTGTGATCATCGATGCGCTGATCGCCGAGCAACAGGCAGGGCGCATCCGCCACTTCGGCTGCTCCAACTGGAGCGTGGCACGTATCAAGGAAGCCCAGCAGTACGCAGCCGGTCTGGGTCATCCAGGCTTCGTCGCCTGCCAGCCGATGTGGGGGCTGGCGGTTCCGGATCGCGAGGCGATGATGCGTTTCGCACCGGGAGGCTATTACGAGGACGGATACCAGGAGTTACACGCGGCCGGCATGCCGATGATTCCGTATTCGGGGCAGAGTCGCGGTGTGTTCAGCAAGCTGGCCGAGGGGCGCGAGGATGCCATCAGCGGGGACGTGAAGGCCCTGTACTGCACCGACACCAACCGGCACAAGCTGGGGCCAGTGCGCGAACTGGCCGAGCGCCATGGCGTCTCGGTCAACAGCATCGTGCTTGCGTACCTGTGCAGCCAGCCCCTCACTACGATTCCGATCATCGGCGCGAGCAGCGTGCGGCAGTTGCAGGAAAGTATCGCTGCCGCGGCGTTGCGACTCGATGCGGCCGAGCTGGCGGTGCTGCGCGAAGCATGAAGGTGGGCACGATCGTCGACGTCTGCATCGTCGGTTCCGGCGCCGGCGGTGGCGTGATGGCGGCCGAACTGGCACGCGCGGGAATCGAGGTAGTGCTGCTCGAGCGTGGCCCCGAGCGCACCACGGTCGATTTCCTCCACCAGGACGAACTGGCGAACATGGTGCGCCAGGACTTCTTCGCTCCAGACTACCGCGAAACGCTGCGCGAACACGCGGACCAGGAAGCGAAGCCGGGTCACTACAGCATGTTGGCGCAAACCCTCGGCGGCAGCATGGTGCACTGGGGTGCCTGGAGCTGGCGCTTTCGTGCCGACGAGATGCGTGTGCTCTCGCGCGACGGCGCCGTGCAGGGAGCGAACCTCGCCGACTGGCCGATCGACTACGCCGAACTGGAACCGTTCTATGCGCAGGCCGAGCAGGTGCTCGGTGTGTCGGGTCGAGCCGGTTCGAATCCTTTCGAAACGCCGCGTGGTGCTGAGTATCCGAATCCGCCGCATGTCTACCGGCCTTCGTCGCGGCTGATCGAAAGCGGTGCGCGCAAGCTCGGCCTGCACCCGTTTCCGTCGCCGCTGGCGATCAACAGCCGCCCTCACGACGGGCGTGCGAAGTGCATGAACGGTGGCCAGTGTGCGGGCTTCGGCTGTCCGGTCAACGCGAAGGCGTCTCCGCTCGCGATCCATATCCCGCTGGCGCGCGCCACTGGCAAGGTGCAGGTCATCACCGGCGCGCGCGCGCTGGAAGTCACCGTCGATGCCGAATCGCGAGCGCGCGGCGTGGTCTATCGCACTGCCGAGGGTGCCACGCGCGAGGTGCGGGCCCGCCACGTGATCGTGGCGGCCGGTTCGATCGGCAGTGCGGCCCTGTTGCTTGGCTCGCGTTCGGCACGTTTTCCGCAGGGACTTGCCAACGGCAGCGACCAGGTAGGCCGCAACCTGATGAGTCACGTGTTCGCGTACCTGAACTTCGAGATGAGCGAGCCGTCGCTCGCGCAGTTCGGACCACCCGGGAACGTAGCGGTGGATGACCATCACCCGTCTGATGCCGCGCGCGGTTTTGTCGGTGGTGCGGCGATCTGCGAGGCGATCAATCCACTGCCGATCGTTCATGCGACGAAATTTGCCGACTACCTGCACGGCCAGCGCAGCTGGGGCGAGGGCCTGAGCCACTATCTGGAGCGCTACCCGTATTGCTGTGGAATGATCGCGATCGGTGAGGATCTGGCGCAGGCGAGCAACCGTGTCGATCTGGACCCCGTTCATCGCGATGCCGACGGCGTGGCGTTGCCACGCATCACACTGGCGCGGCATCCGAACGATCTGGTACTCGCGCGGTTCATGGAGGAGCGCATGCGCGAGATCGCCGACGCGGGCGGGGCACTGAAGACCTTCGCGACGGAGTACGCCAGTGCGGGTACGGGGTCGGGTCATATCATGGGCACCTGCCGCATGGGCAACGATCCGCGAGTCTCGGTGATCGATCGCTGGTGCCGTTCCCACGAGGTGCCGAATCTGTGGGTGGTCGACGGCAGCTTCTTCCCGAGTTCGGGTGGTTACAACCCGACGCTCACGATCGTCGCCAACGCGTATCGCGTCGCTGCACACTTCGTCGCTGAAGCGCGGCGACTGAATCTGGGTTGAAACGCATGGAACGACGTGAATTCCTCCGTTTCGCAGGCGTGGCGTTTGGCGCAGCGCTGTTGGACTGCCCGCTTGCGCTTGCTGCAGCAAGGCAGTCCGCTGAACCCGTCGTGCTGGATGGCAGCGAGTGGCGCCTGCTCGATGCGGTGTGCGCGCGAATCCTGCCACCGGCACATGGCGTATCGACCACCGATGCGGGCTGCGTGAACTTCATCGACAAACTGCTCGCGCACGAGGAGCAGGTGCTGGCGCCCGCTTATCACGCCGGGCTGGCGGCGCTGGCGGCCGTGGCCAGGGAAAGCACTCGGCAGCAGTTCAATGAGCTCGATCCGGTGCGCCAGGACGAACTGCTCACCGCGCTGGAGGAAGGGAAGCTCACGCCGTGGCCGGCAGCGGCGCCTGTGCAACAGGAGTTCTTCACCCAATTGCGCTGGCACACGCTGCTCGGCTTCCTGGCCGATCCGGCCTACGGCGGCAATCGTGGCGGCGCGGGCTGGCGTGCGATCGGCCATCCGGGACACCTGCACGGGTCGGGAGGCGTCAGCGACGAGCAGTTGACCGGGAGTGTGCCGATCCGGTTCACGTAGCGCGGCGCGTCAGATGCCGTTGCGGAAGCCTTTCGAGCATCGACATGCCCGACGCGTGACAACGCCTTCGCACCGGTGGGACGCCGTAAATGCATCCCTGCACTCTACAGGTTGTACGTCACCTCGATGCCGATGCGGCGACCCTTCGACAGCGGTGCGAAGGTTCCACCCAGCGGAATCAGCGGAGTCTGCGAGATATAGGTCGGCAACTGGGTGTCGTTGCCGTGCAGGACCTTGTTCAGCAGGTTGCGTCCGTAGACCGAGAATATCCAGTGGCCGCCAGCGGTATGGAAGTCGATCCCGGCATCGATCTGTTTCTGCTCGTCCAGGATGCCGAGGTTGTTGTCGGTATACGCCGATTCGTCACGGTACGCGTAGCTGATGCGTGACGACATCGTGCCCCAGCCACCGAGTCGCAGGTCGTGGTTCAGGCCGAGCGTGTACGTCACCGGGGCGGCACGCGGCAGGTCGAGCGCCTTGTCGGCACCGTTGATCACACCGTCGCCGTTCAGATCGTAGAGAACCTTGTCGTAACCGGCATCGGTGATGCCGACCGAGGCCAGCGCGACCAGGTTGTCGGTCAGCGAGAACGTTGCATCGATCTCGATCCCCTTGATCGTTGCTTCGGCAGTGTTGCGTACGAGCTGGATCACGCCGATCGGACCGGGCAGGTTGATCTCGCGCTGCATGTCGTCGATCTTGTTGTAGAACACCGCCGCATTCAGCCTGCCGCGTTCGAAGGTTGCCTTGTAGCCGAATTCGATGCTGTCCACCGTTTCCTGATCGAAGGGGCCCGGTACGTCACGCGGGTTGAACGAGGTGTTGCGCATGTTGTAGCCGCCCGAGCGCGTTCCCTGGCTCCACTGTCCGTAGAACATCGCTTGATCGGACATGTGGTACGTGAAACCGAGTTTCGGCGACACGCTGTTCCAGCTGTCCTTGTCGACGAAGTCGAACGGGCAGTTGCCACTCTTGACGATATTGCACGGCCGGTTCATGTTCCTGCTCAGCGAGGCGATCTTCGTGCTTTTGTCTTCTTCCGAATAGCGCACGCCGGCGTTCAGTGTCCACCTCTCGTCGATGTCCCAGTCGACCGATGCGAACACTGCCCACGAGTCGGTATCAAGCAGTCCGCCACCGTCGAACACTGCCGCCGGGCGCACGCCCCCGGTCGCGATGCCGAGCATTTCACGGCGCTCGTGGTAGTCGATCTTGCTGCTGAACAGGTACAGGCCGGTGGTCACCTCGAGCTGGTCGTGGAAACGCCCGTGGTAGCGCAGTTCGTTGCTCTTCTGTTCGTACTTCAGCCACGACGGTGCATGGAACAGCCAGCGGGGCTGCGAGTCGATGTCGGCACGACCGTCGGACTCGTAATCGCGCCAGCCGAAGATGTTGGTCACGGTGCCGTCGCCGAATGCCACATCCCAGTCGAGCTGGGCGGTGAACGCGTTGGTTTCGTACGTGATGAAGCCGGGATCGTCGATCGATACCTTGAAGCTGTGGCGGTTGAAGTTGGCCCAGTAACCCGGAACTCCCGAACCGTTGGTGTGGCTCTGCCCGATCACGCCGTCGCCGTCGCCCTTGCTGTATTCGT
>DAOLKH010000058.1:0-8093 GCA_035331685.1 Pseudomonadales bacterium | reverse complement strand
ACTGATCTGGGATCTGCCGGGGCATGGTCTGTCGGACGGTCAGCAGGCAAGCATCCACGACTTCGACGATTACACCGACGTGCTTGCGGCGGTGCTCGACCATCACGGCACCAGGCTGACCGCACCGCTGATCGCGATTGGCCAGAGTACCGGCGCCGCAGTGCTGATGAGCTGGGCGTTCCGCAAGGATCATGCGGCAGAGCAACGTCCGTTCGAGCGCATCGCACTGCTGGCGCCGCTGGTGCGGCCTGCCCGCTGGCGTTCGGTGCGGCTGTTGCATTCGACGCTCAAGCCTTTCCGCAGTGGCGTGCGGCGCAAGTTCATGGCCAATTCCACCGATTCGCAGTTTCTCGAGTTCGTGCGCACGGATCCCCTGCAGAGCCTGGTTCTTCCGGTGCGCTGGGTGAGTGCGATGCGCGAATGGGTGCATGAATTCCGTGCCCATCCCGTGAGCAACTTCGCACCGCTGGTCGTGCAGGGAACGCACGACGAGACAGTGGACTGGCGCTGGAACCTGGAGGTGATCCGTCAGAAATTCCCGCGCGCCGACGTGCATATGCTCTACGGGGCGCGCCACCACCTGGTGAACGAGGCACCGCGCACCCGCGAAGCGGTTTTCGAGGCGCTCGAGCTGGATCGAACAGGGCGTACATGAAGCAGCTGATACTGCTGCGTCATGCGAAGTCGAGCTGGGCCGACGGGGGGCGGGATTTCGATCGCCCGCTCAATGCGCGCGGTGAGCGCGATGCGCCGGAGATGGCGGCACGGTTCGTAGCGCGTGGCTTCCACCCCCAACTGATCGTCGCGAGCGGCGCACGCCGGGCACTGGCCACGGCGCAGAAGATGGCTGCGGTGTT
This sequence comes from Pseudomonadales bacterium, assembly GCA_035331685.1. GTDB lineage: Bacteria > Pseudomonadota > Gammaproteobacteria > Pseudomonadales > UBA5518 > UBA5518. The sequence goes on along the minus strand of DAOLKH010000058.1, from coordinate 7,236 downwards.
CGACTACCCGCTGGCAGACATCGATATCGTCGATGCACTCTACGAGGCCAGCGAACAGACCTGGATCGCGCAGATCGGTGCATTGCCGGCGCACTGCGCTGCCGTGTTGATGGTTGGGCACAACCCCGTGATCACGGCAGTCGCAAACCGTCTGTGCCCGTTGGCACGCATCGGGGATATGCCAACCTGTGCAATGTTGTGGCTGCAGTACCCACCCGAGGTCGGCGCGTGGTCCGATGTGCTGCGGTCGGTGCCGGCGCACTGGGATTTCGATTATCCGAAGCGGCCGCCGACGGCCGGGTAGCCGGCACCGCTTTCCTTGTGGCCACGACTCGGCGATTGCTAGTATGCGGTTCGTTTTCTCCCGGGCCATCCCATGTTGCATCCGGCACTGCAACGCGAACGCAGCGCGGTTGTCGCCTATCTGAACACCTGCGTGCAGCGTCTGCGCGAACTGCTGCCGTTGCTCGTGGACGATACCGGAATCGAAGTGCTGCACGACCTGCGCGTGCAACTGCGGCGGGTGCGATCGGCGTTGCGTGCCTTGCATGGTGTGCTACCGGTCCCCGAGGCTGCGAGCCTCGCGGTCGAATGCCAGTGGCTGGCGGGTCGCGGCAGCGGGCTGCGCGACATCGACGTATTCCTCCACCGCCTGGATGACTATCGAGGCTGCGATGCGGACGATGGCGTACCGCTCGCGCGTCTGCACTCGGCATTGGCGCGCCGGCGCAGCCGTGAACGGCGGGCGTTGCTGGCGTCGCTCGACACGCGTCGTGCCAGGCGGTTGCTGGAGCGGCTCGGGACGCTTGCGGATCTGGCAGTCGATGCCCCGGGCTGGGCGGACGAGCCGGTGGCAACAGTCGTATTGCGGCGTGCCTACCGGCGTGTACGCCGCCTGGGCCGGCGTATCACCCCCGAGTCCCCGGCTGAGGACCTGCACGAGCTGCGCAAGCGCTGCAAGCGTTTGCGCTACCTGCTCGAGATGTACGCGGCGGCATTCGATGCGGCCGAACTGCCCGACACGCTGCACCGTCTGCGCAAACTGCAGAATGTACTCGGCGATTACCAGGACTTTCATGCCCACGCGGTGCTGCTGCGTGAGCTGCGCGTTGAATGGGCGGGTGCACCCTCGCCTGCCGTAGCCTCGCTGGTGCTGATCGATCGCCTGCTGGGCGAGTTGGCAGACCGCGCGACCGCGTTACGCTCGCAGTTCGCAAGCCGTTTCGCGCAGTTCGACCGACGCAGGCGTCATGCCGCACGCCAGCGCCTGTTTGCATCCGATCCCACACTGGCGCCACCGCTGCTTGGGAGCAGAGGCTACTGCCATGGCTGGGTGTCCGGGCGAAGGATCCCATTGCCCGTGGGCAAGGTGGTGTGTGTGGGGCGCAACTATGCCGCGCACGCCGCCGAACTCGGCAATCCGGTGCCCGCGGTGCCGCTGCTGTTCATCAAGCCGCCGTCGGCAGTGGTCGACATGACACCCTGGTTTTGCTTGCCGGTGGATCGAGGCACGGTACACCACGAGCTCGAGATCGCCGTACTGATCGGTCGTCGCCTGCGCCACGCGGGGCCGGATGAGGCGCGTGCGGCGATGGTGGGCATCGGGCTCGGGCTGGATCTCACGCTGCGCGAGGAGCAGGACCGGCTCAAGTCGCAGGCGCATCCGTGGGAGATTGCGAAAGGCTTCGATGGAGCGTGCCCGCTGTCGGCATTCGCCCCATTTTCATCCGACATGGATCCGGGGCGGCTTGGGTTGAGCCTTGATGTCAATGGGACACAGCGCCAGCGCGGCAACAGCGCTCAGATGCTGATGCCGATCGTCGATCTGCTGTGTTACGCGACGCGTCACTTCAGCCTGTGGCCGGGCGACGTGGTGCTGACCGGTACGCCGGCTGGCGTTGCGGCGCTCGTACGCGGTGATCGTGTGTTTGCCGAGCTCGACGGGCTGCTCGGTGTCCATGCCGAGGTCCTGTAGAGCGAGCTGTAAAACATTTCACGGATGATGCCTTCGCATCGAGGGGCGTGCGCCGCAGGGATGCATTCACGGCGTCCTTCCGGTGTGAAGGCATTGCCGCGCGCTGCTGGCATCGACGATCGGAGGCTTTGGCGACAGACCGTTCCAGGAGGCTCAACCCTTGTTGCCGGACAGCCGCTGCCACAGCCAGCCCCCGCCGCTTTCGCGACCACTCAGCACGTACTCCATGACATTGCTGTTCTGCAGCGTCAGCTCGAAGCGCCGCCGTGCACCGTCGGCACCAGCCAGCAGCAACTGGTCACCGGGCATCAGCGCAAGCTCTGCCGGTGGCAGCAGTTGCGGCTTGCCGTTGCGCTCCACCAGCAGCGCCACCATGGGGATGCTCTCGCTGCGGTCCACGTTGTCCAGCATCAGTTCGCCCAGATGCACGGGGCGCGCCTGCATCAGACGCCGATGCACCGCGCCTGCGTCGCGCACATTCAGGCACACGCTCCAGACTTCGGGCACGCAATCGGGGCAGACAGTCTGCAGTCTTGCCGCCATGCGCGCGCTCCAGGGTTCATCGCGCTCGCGCAGCAGACGCAGGAAGCGCGCCAGCATCGGCGTGGTCAGGATGGCAAGACACTCTTCGGCCACGATGCGGCTGGGCACCATGCAGAAGTCGCCGATGAATGCGTCGAACAGGGAGCTGTTCGCGGCGAGGTTCTGGCGTGTGACGACGAACAGCTCGGGGTTGAGCTCCCGCGCGGTGATCGCGATCGCCAGATTGCTCACGTCATCGTCGCTGCCTGCCACGATTCCCCGTGCGTCGCGCACGCCGGCAGCTTCGAGTGTCGCGGCGTCAGCGCCGCGGCCGCGGATGCTGTTGATGCCGTTGTCGGGGTCGGCATTGGGGTCGACCACGGTGACGCTGGCACCGGTAGCCTCGAGGTTGCGCACCACTGCCTGACCAAAGATGCCGAAGCCGCAGACGATCCAGCGCCCCTGGGGTGGTCGATGCAGTTCAGGAATTGCCGTGCCCGGCAAGCCGGTCAGCAGCTCGATCAGATGGAAGCGCTCGGGCGCTATGGCAGCCAGCGACAGGTATTCGGCGAAGCGTTCGAACGGATTGATGATGTGATCGGTGCTGAAGGATTTCATGTTGGCCGCGATCATGGCGCTGCGCGCGCGTGCCAGCACGGGGGTGGTGGGATTGAGCAGGCGTACCGCCATCGTGATCGCGAGATTGGTCGATTCGTCGTTGGTCAGTGCCAGCACTCCCTGGCAGCGGCGGTGACGCAGGCCCGCCTGCAGCAGATGCTCGGGTTGACGGGCATCGGCTGCCAGCGCGAGCGGGTCGGTGAGATAGCTTTCCAGCGTCACCGCCTGTATCCGCTGTTCGTCCTTGTCCACGATCACGAAACGCTGACCCAGGTGGTCCAGCGCCTGGCAGACCAGGCGTCCGGTTTCACCGTAACCGCAGATCAGGTAGAAGGGTTCGTTGAGCCGCTTCAGGCGCCGGATGAAGCGGCTGGACACCAGGGCGCTCTGCAGGCCCCTGTCCTGCAGGCAGGCCAGCAGCGTGACGATCACGACCGACCAGCTGATTACCAGCATGTAGATACACGCCGTGATCCATATCCGCTGTGCATCCGAAAAGCCGCTGACCGGTTCGGTATAGCCGATCGTGGTGGCGGTATACGTGATGAAATAGAAAGCATGAAAGAAATCGAGGGGAGGTGCCGGTTGGCCGTGGACGTCGGCGCCCGGAATCAGGGTCAATCCCAGCACTGCAATCGCATGGTTCACGATCACGAAGATCAGTGGTCCGCGCATGCGCCGCAGCAACAGGAAAAAAATCGCGTCCACGTGTCGCCTCCGTCGGCGCTAGCGCCGCAGCATAACGGTTTCCACGATCAGGATGATGACGGAGACAATATTCGCAAACAGTGCCCCACCGGCGAGGGAAACCACGCTCGATGTGACGTGCGGCGTCATGCCGACACCGGTGCCGTATACGGCGACCGCCCAGGTGACCGCCGCGACGATGAGCTGGAGATCCGCGACCAGGCTGGTTGAAAGATGAACTGCGCCGATCTGGGTTCGATCGCCGAACTTGAGTGCGGTCGCGATGAAATTCACCACGATGGCGGCAAACAGTTCATACACATTGTGCAGTTCTGCGTGCTCGATATCGCCGACGAAAAAGCCGAAATTGAGTGTGGCCGACAGGACGATGAAAAAGCCAAAAACCACCTTTTCAAAGTTCATGCGTCCCTTCTCCGGGAAATGAAAAGCGGGGTCGATGATGCAGCGATGCCGTGCCTGCACGCGGGTGATGTGCGTACAGCAACGCTCCGGCCTGCGCGGTGTGTCCGACAGGCCGGAGCGTCACGGCATGATCATTCCCCGAGTGTGCGGGGCGGGCTCACTGGATCAGCAGTTCGTCGAGCGAGCGGCCGGACGCCACCCATTCAGCGGCCCATTTCGGCGTGCGCCCACGACCGCTCCACGTGAGCTTGCTGTCGCTCGCCGAACGATACTTCGGTTTGACCTTGGCGGTGCCCTTTGCTGCCTTGCCCTTGCGCTTGCCGGACTTGGGTTTGCCTGCGGATTCTGCGGAGGCCCGCTTTTTTGTCGCGTCGATATCGGCCAGGCTCAGGCCGAACTCCCGCATCAGGTTGCGGATCTGCTGGATGGCCGACTTCAATTCATCCTTGCGCACCTTGTCCGCTTCGCGCTGGAGGCGTGCAATTTCTTCTTTCAATTGGCCGTATTTCGTCATTTCCATCGGGTTTGTCTCGGGTATTAAAGGACCGCGGCAAATTTTGCATAATCCAAATCGAAATAAAAGAGGCATCGCAATGAATCTGCCCTTTTTTACAATCGGCCATTCAACCCGTACGCTGGAAGAATTCGTCGTGTTGCTGCGGGCGGCAAAGGTGGAGCTGGTCGTGGATATACGGACCGTGCGCAGATCACGTGCCAATCCGCAATACAATGATGATTCGATCGCAGAAGGCCTTGCTGCCTGCGGCATCGGCTATGAACCGATACCGGAACTCGGAGGATTGCGTGGCAAGGCGAAGACGGTATCGCCCGAGGTGAACGGCCTATGGAAGAACCAGAGTTTCCATAACTATGCCGATCACGCGCTCTCGGATGTTTTCTGTCGCGGTCTGGCGCGGTTGATCGCGCTGGGGCGCGAGCGTTGCTGCACCGTGATGTGTGCCGAGGCACTCTGGTGGCGTTGCCATCGGCGCATCGTGGCAGACCATTTGCTCGCGCGCGGCGAGAGCGTCTTTCATTTGATGGAGCGCGACCGCATCGAACCCGCGCGACTGACCGCAGGTGCGCATATCCAGCCGTCCGGTGCCGTGATCTATCCCGGACGCTGACCCTGGTGCCCCGGACGGAATCAGGCGTTCTTGCTGCGCGCCGCCGAGCGGTTCATTTCCTCGAGCGTGAGCAGCGAATGCGCGTAGGCACCGCCCGCCCGCATTTCGGCTGCCACCCAGATCGCTTCCATCAGCTCCTGTTCCGATGCGCCGTGACGCAACGCCGCTCGCGTATGTCCCTTGATGCAATACGGGCATTGCGTGACATGTGCCACGGCCACGGCGATCAGTTGCTTGACCTTGACCGATAGCGCGCCTTCGGCGAAGACCTGCTTGCTGAATGCCTGGAAGGCCGACTCGATTTCGGGTGTGAGTTCGTGGCGCTTCTTCGCGAGTTCCACGGTTGCGGCTGGATACATATCGTCGGACATCGCTTCTTCTCCTTGCACGTTCGTGCTCTCGTCTGTGATGCACTGCGAGGATACGCTGCAATAGATGAATTGTGCGTACTGCTGATTGTCAACGCGCCGCGAACAGGATTAATCTTCGGGCGTTCCGTCCCGTCGTGGAGTCACGACAGTTCTTCGAGGCACAGGCCACGATGACAAGTACCGAATACTACAACGACCACGTCGTGCGTCTGTTCCTGCTGGCGTCGAGCGTCTGGGGCATCGTCGGCATGCTGATCGGCATGTACGCGGCTGCCGAGCTGGCGTGGCCTGCCCTGAATTTCGACCTGCCGTGGCTGACTTTCAGTCGCTTGCGGCCGGACCATACCTTTGGCGTCATCTTCGCCTTCGGTGGCTGTGCGCTGATGGGTACCTGTTACTACGTCGTGCAGCGCACCGGCCACACCCGGCTTGCGTGGGGTCCGGTGGCGGAGTTCACGTTCTGGGGCTGGCAGCTGGTGTGCGTGCTGGCGATGACGACGATGCCGCTCGGCATCACACAGAGCAAGGAATATGCAGAGCCCGAATGGTTCATCGATATCCTGACAACCATTGTCTGGGTAGCCTTCGGTGCGGTTTTCTTTGCAACGCTGGCGCGCCGGCGCATTCGTCACATCTACGTGGCCAACTGGTACTACGGCGCGTTCATCATTGCGGTGGGCCTGCTGCACGTCGTCAACAACCTGGCCCTCCCGGCATCGTTGACCAAGTCCTACCCGATCTACTCGGGCGTGACCGATGCGATGGTCCAGTGGTGGTATGGGCACAACGCGGTGGCGTTCTTCCTCACGGCCGGCTTCCTCGGGATGATGTACTACTTCGTTCCCCGCCAGGCCCAGCAGCCGCTGTGGAGTTACCGCTTTTCGATCGTCAATTTCTGGGCGCTGATCTCGATCTACATGTGGGCGGGTTCGCACCATCTGATGTATACGGCGCTGCCCGACTGGGTGCAGTCGGTCGGCATGGCGTTCTCGCTGGTGCTGCTGATGCCGAGCTGGGGTTCGGCCGCGAACGGTCTGCTGACTTTCAACGGTTCGTGGCACCGTCTGAAGAGTGATCCGCCGGCAAAGTTCATGGTGCTCGCGCTGGTGTTCTACGCGGCCTCGACCACCGAGGGCTCGCTGATGGCGATCAAGACCGTGAACTCGCTGTCGCACTACACCGACTGGACCATCGCGCACGTTCACTCGGGCTCGCTCGGCTGGGTCGCGATGATCACCATCGGCTCGCTCTACGCGATGGCGCCGCGCGCGCTCGGCCGCCCGGCGATGTACTCGCACAAGGGCATGGAGCTGCACTTCTGGCTGCACCTCGTCGGCACCTTGCTGTACGTGATCGCGATGTGGATCGCCGGCGTCACCGAGGGCATGATGTGGCGCGCCACCAGCCCGGACGGAGCGCTGACGTATTCCTTCCTCGACAGCCTGATCGCGATCAAGCCCTTCTACATGATCCGCTGGTTCGGCGGCGTGCTGATCTGGCTGGGCATGTGGGT
>DAOLKH010000057.1:0-8096 GCA_035331685.1 Pseudomonadales bacterium | reverse complement strand
CTGCCCGAAACCCGCGAGCGACTCTATTGCACGACGTTTTCGGGGCCCCAGTACGCCTTCATGGAAACGATCTTGCCGTCGGAGCCAAACTCGAACACGTCGAGGACCTCGATCTTCATGCCGCCTACATGCACGTCGAAGCAGAATGCCGCTGAGTTGCCCGCGTAGCGCACGTTGCCGATGCGTTGCATGCGTGCTCCGCCCGCGAGGCTGCGTGTGTAGAAACCGGTGATTGCCTCGATGCCGCGGTGCGGTTCGGTGCCGACCGGATCCTCGACCACGGCGTGATCGGCATAGAGCCTGCTGATCGCAGCCACATCCTGGCGTGTGGCAGCGTCCAGATATTTGTCGACGATGGTGGTGGCCTGACTGGCGTCCATCCTGCTGTTTCCTCGTTGTTGTGGTGACCAGCGCTTTATAGCCGATCCGTGTGTGTCGACGAAAGAGGGTGGCGACCCGGAGGGTGCGGCTCAGCGATAGACCCGCTCGCGCAGCGGAGTCTCGGCCAGTGCCGTCTTTTCTCCTTGCATGCGCGCGACGATCAGTGCCGCAGCGCCATCGCCGAGCACGTTCACGCTGGTGCGCAGCATGTCGAGTATGCGGTCGAACACGAACAGCACTCCCATTGCCTCGAGCGGAATGCCGACCATGGTGAGGATCATGCCGATCGCGACCAGTGACGCCGAAGGAATTCCTGCCACGCCGATCGAGGTGAGCAGCGCACTGATCACGATCAGCACCTGCGTGGTCAGTCCGAGTTCGACCCCGTACGCCTGGGCAAGGAAGATCACCGCCATGCATTCGTAGAGAGCGGTGCCGTTCATGTTGACGGTTGCCCCCAGTGGAAGCACGAAACTCGAGATGCGGTTCGAAATTCCCGCCTGGTGCTCCATGCACTCCATCGTGACCGGCAGGGTTCCCGATGAGGAAGCAGTGGAAAAGGCCGTCAGCAGCGCGGGCGACATCGCCCGGTAGAGTCGCCATGCGGGGATTCCGGCCAGCAGGCGGATCAGCAACGGCATCGTGACGAAGGCGTGTATCGCGAGGGCAGCCGTTACTGTCAGTGCGAACAGCGCCAGCGGGCGCACCGCGTCGAAACCCGTTTCGGCAACCACGCCCGCGACCAGTCCGAACACGCCGAGCGGTGCAAAGCGCATCACCAGCGCGGTGATGTCCATCATCACGTGGAACACGGCATTCCAGAAGTTGAACAGCGGTTCGGCGTGCTCGTTGCCGGCACGCGCGATGAAGAAGCCGAACAGCAGCGCGAACACGATCAGCGCCAGCATGTCGCCGTTGTCCGAAGCCGTGGCGACGACGTTTTCCGGAACCATGCGTTCGAAGATCGCGACCAGTTCGCGGATGCCGCCATGATTCTCCAGCGATGCGGCCACCTCGGCTCCGTCGGCGTGCAATGCGAGCTGCTCTCCGACCGGCTTGCCGTCAGCGAAGCCCGGGCGTACCAGGTTCACGCATACCAGTCCCAGCAGCCCCGTGCCCATGTAGATGGCGAGTGTCCTGGCGCCGAGCCGGCCGACGTCTCCCGCGCGCCCGATGCCGGTGATGCCCACCACGATCGACGAAAAGATCAGCGGCACGATGATCATTTTCAAGGACTTGATGAAAATCGTGCCGAGAAAGCCGTACACCGCGTGAAAACGCAGTGGTCCGACGCCTGCATCGGTGCCGCTCAGCCAGCCTGCCAGTCCGGCCAGCAGGATCGCGATCAGGATCTGCCAGTGCAGTGCAAGCTTCTTCATCTGCAGTGTCTCCTTCGTCATGGGCGCCTGGCCACGAACATGCCACGTAACGGTGCCGGGTGGCCTTCGCGGGTGCGCCGCGGATCAGCCGGGTCGAGGAAGTCGGTCAGCGACTCGAAACGCATCCACTCGGTGCGTCGCTGTTCGGCGCTGGTGGTCGGCGTCAGTTCGACCAGCCGCACATCGGTGAATCCGGCGCGCTCGAGCCACAGTGCCAGTGCGTCCGCGGACGGGATGAACCAGACGTTGCGCATCATCGCATAGCGCTCCCGAGGGACCAGCACCCGTGTCGCGTCACCCTCGATCAGCAGTGTCTCCAGCAGCAATTCACCACCGGGGCGCAGCGTCTCGAAGAGTTCGCCGAGGTGCTCGAACGGCGAGCGACGGTGGTACAGCACACCCATCGACAGCACGGTGTCGAAACAGCCGAGGCGCGCCGGCAGATCCTCGGCACGCAGCGGCAGCAGAGCCACACACGGATCGCACATGTAACGTTGCACGGCGAGGAACTGGGCGAGGAAGCGCAGCGTGGGATCGATCCCGAGCACGAACGTGGCACCGGCGCCGCGCATGCGCCAGGCGTAGTAGCCATTGCCGCAGCCGACGTCGAGTACGCAGCGTCCGCTGAGCTCGATGTGGCGTGCGACCCGTTCCCATTTCAGGTCCGAGCGCCACTCGCTGTCGATGGTCACGTCGAACAGTTCGAACGGACCCTTGCGCCAGGGGTGCAGCGTCTGCAACGCGGCGTGCAGACGTTCGCGCTCGGCATCACTGGCGTCGCAGCGGCGCCCGACGCGTACGGCGGCCGCGTTCGGATCCACATCCTGCGCGAGCAGCGGCGGGAGTGCTGCGAGCGCTGCCTCCCACGCCGCTGCGTCGCCATGTCGCAGCATTTCCGCGCGCGCAGCCAGCGCAGCGTACAGTTGCTCGCGCGCCCTCGCATGCGGAAACGCAGCGAGTGCACCTTCGATGGTTGCAAGCATGTTCATCTTTCGGCAAGCAGCGACACGAAGTTCAGGCACTGCAGCCAGGGCGTGACGCGGCGAAACCCTGCACCCAGCAGGCGCTCGCGGTGAGCGGCAAGCGTTTCCGGAATCAGCACGTTTTCCAGTGCTGCGCGCTTCTGTGCGATTTCGAGAGCGCTGTATCCCTGCAACTGCTTGAAATCGTGATGCAGCGCGCCGAGCAGTTCCTGCTCGGCCGGGTCGTCGAAGGCGATCTTCTCCGACAGCATCAGGCAGCCACCGGGATGCAGTGCCGTGGCGATTCGCGCGAGCAGAGGCGGGCGAGCCGGCGGTGGTACGAACTGCAGCGTGAAGTTCAGCGTGACCAGCGACGCATCGTTCAGGGCGGCCGCACACACGTCCTCGCAGCGGATTTCGATTGCTGGTGCAGCGCGATCAGCCGCGACGATCGCACGCGCGCGCTCGACCATCTGTGGCGAATTGTCGATTCCGGTCACCACGCAGTCGTGCGGGACGTGATGGCGGATGGCCAGCGTGGATGCCCCGAGCGAACAGCCGAGATCGTAGCAATGCGTTCCGGACCGGGCGAAGCGGCGGGCGACCACGGCGATCATCTGCAGCGTGAGCGCGTAGCCAGGCACGGAACGGGCGATCATGTCGGCGAATACGTCGGCGACTGCCGCGTCGAAGCGGAACGCTTCGATATGCTCGCGCTGCTCGGCGTACACCGCGTCACGCGCCGATGGCACAGTGCTGGCAGGACGATCGGACATCGGGAAATACGGCGGATTCACAGGTGGCGCGCAGTATAACCGCGATGCGTTACAGTGGCGGCAGGATTCGGGGATGTGGTTGGATGACAGAGCGCGAAAGGGAAACACTGAAGCGGATCCGCACCGGCAGCTTCGAGCGGAGGCTGAGTCTGACGCGCAGCAGCCTGCTCGCGGGCACGCGCTACATGGCGCAATCGGCGACCTCGCTGCTGTTGCCGCGTGCGCTGCGCGCGGAGCGCCGGCGCGCAGCGCTCGGCGAGCAGGCCCGCTTCCTGGTCGAGGAGCTCGGCAAGCTGAAGGGCAGTGTGGTCAAGATTGGCCAGATGCTTGCGCTCTACGGCGAGCATTTTCTGCCCGAGGAAGTCACGGCGGCGCTGCATTCGCTCGAGGACCGTACGGTTGCGCTCGAATGGCCAGTGATCCGCCGGGTGCTCGAGCGCGAGCTCGGGCGTGCCCGGCTGGCCGAGCTGGATGTCGACCCGGTGCCGATCGGTGCTGCCTCGCTCGGACAGGTTCATCTGGCGCATCCGCGCAACGGGGGTGCCGCACTGTGCCTGAAGGTGCAGTACCCGGGTGTGGCAGATTCGATCGACGTCGATATCGACGCGGTGGTCGGTCTGTTGCAGATCGGGCGTATGGTATCGGCGAGCGAGGAGTTCGGCGCGTGGCTCGAAGAGGTGCGCGCGATGCTCCACCGCGAGGTCGACTACACGCTGGAGGCGACCAAGACGATGGCCTTCCGTGCCCGCCTGCAGCGTGATCCGCGTTTCGTCGTTCCCGAGGTGATCGATCGCTACTTGACGGCGCACGTGTTGGCGACCACCTTCGAGCAGGGCTATGCGGTGAGCAGCGCCGACGTCGAGGCCCTGCCACAGTCGCGCCGCAACGAGATCGGACGGGCGTTCCTCGAGCTGTTCCTGCGTGAGATCTTCGAGTGGAAGGAACTGCAGACCGACCCGAATTTCGGCAATTACCGCATCCGTCCAGCAGCGAACGCGCGTGCACGCGACCGTCTGGTATTGCTCGATTTTGGCGCCGTGCAGGAGTATCCGGACGAATTCATCATGCCGTTGCAATGCATGATCATCGGCGCCTACCGCGGCGATCTGGACGCGGTGCGGGAAGGGGCGCTGGCGTTGCGATTCATCCGCCCGGAGTACCCGCCGCATGTGCAGCAGTCTTTCGCCGAAGTGTGCGCAGGAGTGATCGAGCCGCTGGTGTGCCGCCCGGGAAATGTTCCCGAAGAGGCGTTGAATGCCGAAGGACAGTATCGCTGGCGCCACAGCGACCTGCCGTCGCGAGTTGCCTCGCGCGCCACGAAGGCCGCCTTCAGTCCGTATTTCCGTGTCCCGCCGCAGGAATTCGTGTTCCTCAATCGCAAGCTGATCGGGGTCTATACGTTCATCGCGGTGCTGGGTGCCGAGTTCAACGGAGCCGATATCCTCGAAAAGTATCTCGATTGACCGCGCTCAGCGCAGCTGGTTCGCGAATCCCACGAGCCATGCCGTGACGATCTCGCGATTGTGCGGACCGATGCGCAGCAGCAGCTTCTGGCTGTCCGGCAGCGACTCCAGTGCCGGGTCGGCAAACCGGTAGAAAACCGCGGGCTGCACCAGAGTGATCTGTGGCGGTGCGATCGGTGCACCGAGCATGGTGTCGATGCCCCCCAGCAGGAGCGTGCGCACGCGGACATCGACGTTGCCGAGTTCGGCGCAGGCCTGCTGCAACAGCGGCTCGTAGCGCAGATACCACTGCGCCAGGGCTTTCGCGTCGACCGACTCCAGTGTCGAGACGAGGGTGTCGTAACGTGCGTGGTTCGCCGGATCGAGAAGGAGCTGTCCATCGCGCTCGATCACCACGGTCCTGCCGGGCACCGTCGGCAGCGGCAGCTTGTCGCGCACCAGGCGACCGTGCGCAAAACTGTCGAGCAGTGAAGCTGCCCGCGCCACCAGGCTCGATGGCGCGAGGCCGGGATGCAGGACGACCGGCAACAGTTCGGTGAGTGTGCTGCGCACCTCGTCGTCACTGTCTGCAAGCGCAGGCAGCGGGGCAGCGGCGGGGCCTGTCTGGTCGATGTCTGCCGTGTGCTGTTCGGCGGGCGCGGGAGTGATGGCAGCGGACGGCACGGCAGGTGCCTGCACCGTATTGCCGGAAGCAACGGAGGTCGACCGCTCCGGAGGCGGGGTGCGCAGCCACAGTTCGCCGAGCACCAGCACGGTGGCTGCGAGCAGCGCACCTGCCAGCAATGCCAGTACGATCGATCGCCGTTGCCGTCGTGCGCCGCCGGCCGCAGGCGCGTTACGGTCCGTGTCCTGGACGTGCATGGATATCGGCTCCGGAGCTGGACGCAGCAGGCTAGCGCGGCCTTGCAGCACGGGTCAACGTGCGCGGGGGCGGTGTGTTTCGCTCAGGCCGTCTTTCCGAGGCAGCGCTGGTACGCTGCCACTGCGGCGTTCATGCCCATGCGCAACGCATCGACGGTGAACGCATGTCCGATCGAGACTTCCAGCAGCCCGGGGACTGCTTCCGCATAGGGACGCAGGTTGTGGAGGTTCAGATCGTGGCCGGCGTTGACGCCGAGACCGACGTCGTGGGCTGCCTGCGCTGCCTCGGCGTGTGGGCGCAGGATCATCGTGCGGTCCGCTCCGGCTGCGAAGGCGGCCGCGTAGGGTCCGGTGTAGAGCTCGACCCGGTCGGCGCCACAGGCGGCAGCGAGACGGATCTGATCCGGATCGGGATCCATGAACAGGCTGACCCGGATCCCCAGCGCGCGCAGTTGCGCGATCAGCGGCCGCAACCGTTCGCCATCCCTGCGCAGATCGAAGCCGTGGTCCGACGTGAGTTGCGCATCGGCGTCCGGAACCAGCGTGCACTGGGCCGGCCGTACCGCGCACACCAGCGTCATGAAGCCGGGGTAATCGGCCACGTCCGGACGATGGCTTGCTGCAGGACCTGCGAAGGGATTGCCCTCGACGTTGAGTTCCACGCGAACCATGGCTGCCAGCGCGGGTACGTCGCTGGCACGGATATGACGCTGGTCCGGGCGTGGATGCACGGTGATGCCGTCGGCGCCGGCCGCGATGCACAGCGCTGCGTGTTCGGTCACGCTGGGGTAGTCGCCGGCGCGCGAATTGCGGATCAGCGCGATCTTGTTCAGGTTGATCGAGAGCGCAACGCTCATTCGACGCGTCGCGCCGATTCGATCACGATCGGGTTCACCGGCACGTCGTCGAACGATCCCGCGCTGTGCGTGCCGACCAGCGAGATCCCGTCGATCACGTCCATGCCGTCGACGACACGACCGAATACCGTATACCCGGGCTCTCGCGTCACATAGTTGAAATCGAGCGTGAGGTTCGCGCGCACGTTCACGAAAAACTGTGCGGACGCGCTGTCGGGGTCCGAAGTGCGTGCCATCGCGATCGTGCCGCGCTCGTTGTGCAGGCGATTGTGCGACTCGTTGCGCACCAGTTCGCCCTCCGGCTTCTGCTCCATTGCGGCCGTGAACCCGCCGCCCTGGATCATGAAGTTCGGAATCACGCGGTGAAAGATCGTTCCCGCGTAGAAACCGCTGTCCACATGGGAGAGAAAGTTCGCAACCGTCAGAGGAGCGTCCTCCGGGAACAGTTCGACGACGAAGCTGCCGGCGTTGGTGCGAATCTCGACGCGCGGATTCGCGCTCGCGTCGGTACGTGCCGCGACCGGATGGAACAGCAGCGCTGCGTAGGCCACGGCGAGCAGGGCAAGAAGTCGTTTCATCATCGGAGAGTCCACCGGGTCTCGCAGGAACCGCATTTCACGGCATCAGGTCCATTCCGAACGGCGACGCCGCTGCGGGACGAGCCGTGGCAGCAACAGCGTCAGTATGCCGCCGATGCCAGTCGCCCACACGCCGTTGATGAACCATTTCTGCCATGCATCGTCGTGCAGGCGCTGGTTTTCCGCCTCCAGTACGCCGACACGGTTCTTCATTTCCTCGAGCTGGCGCCCCAGTTCCCGATTGCTTGCATCGAGCTGCTGGGCGGAACCGGAAACCTTCTTCAGCTCGGCAAGCTCGGCAAGCAGTGCATCGCGTGCGGTCGCCGTTTCGTCGAGCTGCTTGCGTGCCTGTTCGATCGCAGCCGAGAGCGTGACGCTGCCGTCATCGGGCTGCCCGAGCTGACGCAAGGCGTTGACGACCTGGTAGCGCGGTCCGGCGTCACGTTTGAGATAGCGGGTCGGAATCCAGCCCTCGGCGCCGTCCTCGGTGCGCACCAGCGCCCAGCCCGTTTCCGCGCGTTCCGAGAGCAGCGTGACTGGCGAGCCACTCGGCACCCCGGCGCGCACCGGCGAGGCTTCCGCGAAGGCGTCGGAGCGCAACGGCACGCTGCGGGTGTCGTCGACATAGCGGCGATCCTGTGCCGTGGCCGGCAGGCTCAGGAGAAAGCTGCCCAGCAGAGCCGTAACAATAAGCCTGAACAACATGGACGAGCTCTGATAATGGATTCGGTTCAATCGATAACACATTAATCTAGTTGCAATTTGTATGGTGTCAACCGGATTTTGAATTCACGGCAGGACTTTCCTGAACGGCTTTACGCGGACGCTGGCATACACTC
>DAOLKH010000056.1:0-8098 GCA_035331685.1 Pseudomonadales bacterium | reverse complement strand
CGCGCCGCCGCGCAGCTCGAGGGATCGAAGGCGTTCACGAAGGATTTTCTGGCCCGTCACGGCATTCCGACGGCGGCATACGCAAGCTTCACGTCAGTGACGGAAGCACAGGCGCATATCCGCGCCTGCGGTACGCCGATCGTCGTGAAGGCCGACGGTCTGGCTGCCGGCAAGGGCGTGATCCTCGCAATGGACGAGGACACTGCGATCGCGGCAGTGCAGGACATGCTGGCCGGCAACGCGTTCGGCGAGGCCGGACACCGGGTGGTGATCGAGGAGTTCCTGGTCGGCGAGGAAGCGAGCTTCATCGTGATCGTCGACGGCGAGAACGTGTTGCCGCTGGCATCCAGCCAGGACCACAAGGCACGCGACGACGGCGACAGGGGGCCGAACACCGGCGGCATGGGCGCGTATTCACCAGCGCCGGTGGTGACCCCGGAAATCCATGCGCGCGTGATGAATGAAGTGATCCTGCCTACCGTGCGCGGCATGGCACGCGAAGGCAACACCTACACGGGCTTCCTTTACGCCGGCCTGATGATCGCAGCCGACGGCACACCGAAGGTGCTGGAATACAACTGCCGCTTCGGTGACCCCGAGACGCAGCCGATCCTGATGCGGCTGCGTTCCGACCTCACTGCACTGTGCGATGCCGCGCTCGACGGGCTGCTCAACGGCGTCGAGGCCGAATGGGACCCGCGCGCCGCGCTCGGCGTGGTGATGGCCGCCGGAGGCTACCCCGACGCCTACGGCAGGGGCGACACGATCGAGGGTCTGCCGGCGCATGCCGATCCGCTGACACACGTATTCCACGCCGGAACGGTGCTTGCGGCCGACGGCACGGTACGCACCAGCGGCGGGCGCGTACTGTGCGTGACTGCCCTCGGCGACACGGTTGCCGCAGCCCAGCAACGCGCCTACGCGTCGTGCCGACAGATTCACTGGGACGGCTGCTTCTACCGCAACGACATCGGCCACCGTGCGATCGCACGCGAACGCAGTCACTGAGCACTGCCCTGGCTGATCATCGAACGCGCAGGAAACCGGCCTGCCTCAGGCAGCAGGCACGGTACGCCCGGCAGCCCAGTGACGCAGTGCGTCCATGCGTTCGGCCATCGTGACCGACAGCGGAACCGTGGCGCGGATTTCACTCAGCAGGTGCATGCCGTCGAGCGACTGGTGTGCCGCCGCGGCGCGATAGCGCGCACCGACCACGACCTGCTCGATCTCGGCACCGGAAAAGCCCGCACTTGCAGCGGCAAGTGCGGCAACGTCCAGATCCTCGCTGGCAATGCCGCGCCGACGCAGGTGGATGCCAAAGATTTCGGCACGTGTGCCCTCGTCGGGCAGGTCGACGAAGAAGATCTCGTCGAAGCGCCCCTTGCGCAGCAGTTCCGGCGGCAGCAGCGCGACGTCATTCGCGGTGGCAACCACGAACACACCACCGCGCTGCTCGGACATCCAGGTAAGCAGACTGCCGAGCACGCGACGCGACACGCCCGCATCGGCATCACCGGCGCCGATACCCTTTTCGATCTCGTCGAGCCACAGCACGCAGGGCGCCATCAGTTCGGCGGAACGCAGCGACTCGCGCAGGTTGCGCTCGGTCTCGCCGATGTACTTGTTGTACAGCGCTCCCATGTCGAGACGCAGCAGCGGCAGGGACCACGCACCGGCGATAGCGCGCGCACTCACGCTCTTGCCAGCCCCCTGCACGCCGAGCAGCAACACACCGTGCGGACGATCGATCTGCTGCGCCATCGTCGTGGTCGCCGCTTCACGGCGCTGGTCCAGCCAGGCGCGCAGACGGCCCACTCCGGCGACGTCGGCAAAGCGCTCGGTGCGATATTCGAAACTCAGCACGCCGTCGAGGTTCATCAGCTCGAACTTGGCACGGTTGATTTCCGGCAACTCCGACTCGGTGATGCTGCCGTCATCGAAGATCGCGTTGCGCACCAGCCGACGGCAGTCGGCATGGGTAAGACCTCGCAGGCTGCGCGTGAGCTGTGCCAGGGTCCGGCTGTCGGTACGCACCCGCTGTCCGCCGTTGGCCTCCTGCCAGCGCTGCGCCTCCTCACGCACGATCGCCACGATCTCCTCCTCGTCGGGCAACGAGAGTTCGACGCGCGCCGCGAGCCGCGTCAGCTCCGGCGGTATACCCAGGCGATGGCTCAGCAGCACCAGCGTGCGCGGAAGTTCGCGATAGCGCAGCGCCACGTCCTTCAGCAGCCGCACCAGCCGCGGATCCGAGAGGTATGGGTGCAGATCGCACAGCAGGTACAGTGCCGGCTCGCGGTGCGCCTTGACCGCCCTCAGCATGGCTTCGGGCTCGAGCAACGCATCGGATGACGGGAGTTCGCCGAAGTCGAGCCGTTGCAGACCCTCGGTGACCGACCATACGAACAGCGGCAAGGCCTCGCGGATCGCCAGGCGGGTCATCATTTCGCGAGCACGATTTTCGTCGTGTGTTTCGACGACCAGGATCGGCACGTGCGAGCGGATCAGCAGTTGCAGGTCGCGAAAGTCGCTACCGCTGCCGGCCTCCGGCAAGCTCATGCGATGCCGGCGCCGCTGATGGCATGCAGGGCGTGCAGACGTGCCGCGACCTGCTCGGGAGTGAGGGCCTCGATACGCGTGGCGACGATCCAGACGTGACCGAACGGATCGCGCAGCGCCCCGTTGCGGTCCCCGTAGAACTGGTCCGCGACCCCGCGCAACTGCACACCGCCAGCCGCCAGCGCACGTGCAAAGCACGCGTCCACGTCATCGACGTACAGGCGCACGGCGACCGAAGTGCCCGCCAGCGAGGACGGGCTCTGCTGCGGACTGCCCACCATCTCGTCGGCCAACAGCAGCAACGCGTCGCCGATGCGGATCTCGGCGTGGGTGACCAGACCGGAGGCGTTTTCCAGTCGCAGCACTTCCTCTGCGCCGAACGCCCGCCGGTAGAAATCGATTGCTGCCACGGCCCCACGCACGCCGAGGTACGGGGTGATGGTCGAACAGACTCGCGACTGTGAAGCCATGGTCATCGTCTTTCTCCATTGTTCTCCTCGCCCCGCAGCCGCGCAGCACCGCTGCCGTCCGGCTGCGGGGGTGGTATCGCCGTTTCCCGGCATCACTATAGAATCTCCGCAACCTCACGTCAGCGCCTCGCCATGCAACGCCGCCTTTCCCTGCTCGACCGGATCGTGATCGGACTCGACCGCACACGACGGCACGCCACCGGCGAGGCACCGCCTCCCGCACGCCACAGCCCGGCGCTGCTGCACGATGAAGCGGCGCTCGATACCGACGAGCGGCGTCATGTCGCAGGACTGATGCGGGTGAACCATACGGGCGAGGTCTGCGCGCAGGCGCTCTACCAGGGGCAGGCACTGACCGCACGCCTGGACGGGGTGCGCGCCACGATGGAGCACGCAGCCGACGAGGAAATCGATCATCTCGCATGGTGCGCTGACCGCGTGCACGAAATGGGCGCTCGCACCAGCATGCTGAATCCGCTGTTCTACGCGCTGTCGTTCGGTATCGGTGCGATTGCCGGGATAGCCGGAGACCGCTGGAGCCTCGGCTTCGTCGCCGCCACCGAGGACCAGGTCTGCAGGCACCTGCGCGAGCATCTCGAGAGCCTGCCCGCAAGCGATACGCGCTCGCGAGCGATCGTGCAGCAGATGCTCGAGGACGAGGCGCGTCACGCAACGCACGCACGCGAGCATGGCGCCAGCGAATTCCCGGCGCCGGTGCGTGAAGCAATGACGCTGCTGTCGCGCGTGATGACTGCGACCACCTACCGCATCTGAGCGCTACCGCGTCCGAGCGCGCGCATTTCAGGCAATCTCGAAATCGTGCGTGACCTCGACGCCCGCCGTGGCAAGCATGATCGAGGCAGAGCAGTACTTCTCGGCCGAGAGCTTTACCGCGCGCTCCACCTGCTTCGGGTTCAGGTCCTGCCCCGACACCACGAAATGCAGATGGATGCGGGTGAATACCGCCGGGATCGCATCGGCACGCTCGGCGCCAAGCTCCACCCTGCACTCGCTGACCTTCTGGCGCGACTTCTCGAGGATGCTCACCACGTCGTAGGCAGAACAGCCGCCCACACCGAGCAACACCATTTCCATGGGCCGCAGCCCGATATTGCGTCCACCACCATCGGGCGGCCCGTCCAGAACCACCGCGTGCCCGCTGCCCGACTCGGCGACGAACGCGCGCTCACCCATCCACGTCACTGTGCCTTTCATACCCGCTCCCCCTGTAGCGTGCGACGAGCCGCACCGCTGTGAACGAAAGGCGCGCAGCGTAGCAAGCCGCTCCGCGCACGCCCAGTGGCTCCCGGCATCACCGGATCCGTGATCGCGGGTTTGCGTTGCGACGGCTATCATTGCCCTGACCGTGTCGCGTACTACCGAACCGAGGTGAATACCGTGCCGATCATTCCTCCAGCACCGCGCATCCGCCACCTCGACGCATTCCTGCAGCAGTGCCACATGCGGCGCTTTCCGGCACGCAGCACGATCATCCACGCCGGCGAGCGCGGAGAAAGTCTGTTCTACATCGTGAAAGGCTCGGTGACCGTGGTGATCGAAGGCAGCGACGGCAAGGAGATGATCGTCGCTTACCTGAACAAGGGCGACTTCTTCGGCGAAATGGGCCTGTTCGACGCCGACGAAAGCCGCAGCGCATGGGTGCGTGCCAAGACCGAATGCCATGCAGCGGAGATCGGCTACACGCGTTTCCGAGAATTCGTCGAACGCCACCCCGACGTGCTGTTCGAACTCGCGACCCAGATGTCGACACGCCTGCGCACGACGACGCGCAAGGTCGGCGATCTGGCGTTCCTCGACGTCACCGGCCGGGTTGCGCGCACGCTGCTCGACCTGTGCCGGCAACCGGACGCGATGACTCACCCCGATGGAATGCAGATCCGCATCACACGTCAGGAGATCGGGCGCATCGTGGGCTGCTCGCGCGAGATGGTTGGACGCGTGCTGAAGACGCTCGAAGAGCAGGGTCTGGTGCACGTGAAGGGCAAGACGATGGTGGTGTTCGGCACGCGTTGACCTACGTGACGAACAACTCGCGCAGACGCTCACCCGGGTCAGGCGCACGCATCAGGCTCTCGCCGACCAGGAAGGCACGCACGCCGCGCGCACGCATTGCCGCGACATCGTCCGTACTGCCGATGCCGCTCTCGGTGACGACGATGCGCTCCGCAGGGATGCGATCGAGCAATCCGTAGGTGGTTTCCAGCGAGGTCTCGAAGCTGTGCAGATCCCGGTTGTTGATGCCGATCAACCGCCCGGGTATCGCCAGCGCGAGTGCGAGTTCAGCGGCATCGTGCACTTCGATCAGCACATCGAGTCCGATCTCCGCGGCAAGCGCCGCCAGCTCGCCCATCAGCGAGGGCTGCTCACGGAATGCGGCCGCAATCAGCAGCACGCAATCCGCACCGAGCACGCGTGCCTCGACCACCTGATAGGCATCGACAGTGAAGTCCTTGCGCAGCACCGGCAGCGCGACCGCAGCACGCGCAGCCTGCAGATACGCGTCGGCACCCTGGAAGAAATCGACATCGGTGAGCACCGACAGACAGGTCGCGCCGCCGCGCTCGTAGGAGCGTGCCAACTGCGCCGGATCGAAATCGGCACGGATCAGGCCGCGACTCGGTGAAGCCTTCTTGATCTCGGCGATCACCGCGTTGGCGCCACTGGCAAGGCGTTGCGCAAGCGCGTCGGCGAAGCCGCGCGGCGCCGGCGCATCAACAAGCGCGGCTCGCAGCTCGCCCAGCGGTCGCACGCGACTGCGTGTCGCGATTTCCTCGCGCTTGCGCGCCAGGATGCGGCGCAGGATCGTCGGTGTACTCATGCTTCGTCCAGGCAGGAACAAAAACCGGCGAGCGCTTCGATGCGCTCGAGCGCGAGACCGGAGTGGATCACATCGTGCGCCAGCGCAACCCCACGGCGTACCGTATCGGTGATGCCGCAGAGATAAATCCCGGCGCCTGCGTTCAGCGCGATCAGGTCGGCGGCCTTTGCCGCATGCGGTCCTTCGCGACGACCAAGCGCATCGCGGATCAGCGCGGCTGATTCTGCTCCCGAATCCACTTCGAGCCCGATCAGGCTCTGGCTCGAGATGCCGAGCTCCTCCGGCGACCAACTGTGCTCGCTCAGCATGCCGTCGCGCAATTCGACCACGTGGGTGCGTGTGGCGAGGCTGATCTCATCGAGCCCATCGTCTGCATGCACCACCAGCACATGTTCGGCGCCAAGCTTCTGCAGCACCTCGGCCATCGGGCGGCACAGTGCACGGCTGAACGTACCGACCAGCAACCGACGCGCCCCGGCCGGGTTGGTCAGCGGCCCCAGAATGTTGAACACCGTGCGCAGGCCGAGCTCGCGCCGCGGCCCGATCGCATGACGCATGGCATCGTGGTGCGCCGGCGCGAACATGAAGCCAATGCCCAGTTCACAAATCCCGCGCGCGACCAGCGCGGGCGCCAACCCGAGCCTGATGCCCAGGTGCTCGAGCGCATCCGCACTGCCACTCGAGCTGGAGACGCCACGATTGCCGTGCTTGGCCACGTGCCCACCGGCGGCCGCCACGACGAAGGCTGCCGCGCTCGATACATTGAACAGCCGCGCCCCGTCGCCGCCGGTACCGACCAGATCGACCAATGGTGCCACGCCGACGTCCACCGGCGTCGCCAGTTCACGCATCACTTCGGCTGCGGCGGTGATCTCGTCGATCGACTCGCTCTTCATGCGCAGCGCGACCAGCAGCGCGCCGATCTGTGCGTCGGTGCAACCGCCCGTCATCACGGTCTGCATCACCGCGCGCATCTCATCGCGTTCGAGGTCGATGCGATTGACCACCCGATCCAGCGCCGTGCGTATGTCCATATGTCAGCCTGCTGCCGCGAGTGCAGGTCGCGGCAATCCGAGAAAGTTGGCGAGCAGGGCGTGGCCGTGCTCGGTGAGGATGGATTCCGGGTGAAACTGCACGCCTTCGACCGCCAGCTCGCGGTGACGCACACCCATGATCTCGTCGATCCCGCCGTTTGCGTCCTCGGTCCACGCGGTGAGCTCGAGACAATCGGGGCAGCTCGCGCGCTCGATCACCAGCGAATGGTAGCGCGTCGCGACGAACGGATCCGGAAGTCCGCGGAACACTCCGACGCCGCGGTGGCGGATCGGCGAAGTCTTGCCGTGCATCACTTCGCGCGCGCGCACGATATGGCCACCGAAGGCCTGTCCGATGCACTGGTGGCCAAGGCAGATGCCAAGGATCGGAATGCTGCCCGCATAGCGGCGAATCACCTCGAGCGAGATGCCCGCCTGGTCGGGGGTACACGGCCCCGGCGAGATCACGATCCCTTGCGGCGCGATCGCCGCCACCTCACTCACCGTGATCTCGTCGTTGCGCACGACCTTCACGCGCGCGCCAAGCTCGCCCAGGTACTGCACCACGTTCCAGGTGAAGGAGTCGTAGTTGTCGATCATCAGGACTTCGGACACGGCTCCCTCACGCTCCACTCATGGTTCATGCCTGCGGGAACGCGGCGCGCTCGACGAGCTCGCACAGCATATGCCCCAGCAGCAGGTGCGCCTCCTGAATGCGCGGTGTCGCCCGCGAGGGCGCCGCCAGCAGGTGATCGCACAGCGCCGTCATTGCGCCACCATCCGCGCCACACAGCCCGATCGTGACCAGGCCGCGTGCCCGCGCCTCGGCGAGCGCGCGCAGGATGTTCGGTGAACGGCCGGAAGTCGAATACCCGATGAACACGTCGCCGGCAGCACCCAGTGCCTGCACCTGGCGCGCGAACACCGCCTCGTAGCCGTAGTCGTTCGCGACCGCGGTCAGGATCGATGTGTCCACGGTCAGTGCGACGGCCGGCAGGCCCGGGCGATCGAACGCGAAACGCCCCACCAGCTCACCGGCGACGTGCTGCGCGTCGGCCGCGCTGCCACCATTGCCGGCCAGCAGGATCTTGCCGCCGGCAGCAAGGCTCGCTGCACAGGCTGCCGCAGCGGCGGCCAGCGCCGCACGCAGCAAATCCGACGCGATCAGTGCCTGCACCATCTGCAGATGCTCCTGCAGC